>JBAXWB010000001.1 GCA_037128595.1 bacterium | reverse complement strand
GTAGGGTGGTTAAAAGGGAAATATAAGTCCAATGGTGATCCCTCCCTCTCCGCCATCCTTCGCTCTGCGCCCAGTGGGGCTTGAGCTACGGATGGTCTCCGACCAGGAAGATGAGGCGCATAGCGAAGGATGGCGCCCTTCGTAGCGCAAGGCGTACCCGCCGCAGGGCGAAGTAGGGCGTTGTCATTAAGCACGACATTATGCCTGTAAACACTGACTACTACACTCATTAGACCTTAGGCTGTTTTTCTTTCGATCAAACGGCCGGACAGGTATTTGTGAAGAATGCTGGAGATGAGTGTCTGATAAGGCATGCCTTCCTCGACAGCCCTGGTTTGAATGCCGACCAGATCCCGTTCGGCCAAACGGATGTTGATGCGTTTATTCTTCACCAGCGTGTTGTGGGCAAACTTCTGTAAACGGGTGATCTCGGACGCCTTGTTTTTCACTGGCCTCCATTCGCCCCGGTCAAAACTCTCCAACAGTGCCTTCTCTTCAGAAACTAATGTGTGCTTGTTCATGGTCGCTCCAAGTATTGTTTCGTTGCCTTACGGCTTGGAATTATGGTTTTCAGGAAAATCCCATCCTTATGGGGAACATACGGCACGAGATACGCATAGGCCCCGACCATCAGCATCGGCACCCCAAGGCGTTCGGCCAGGGTTGCCAATCGGACCAGAGTTTGCGCCTTGGCCGGATCAATCGGGTTCAATAATTTGACGGAGGTGACGGTCATAGACTCTTTGAGCAGTTTCAACATTCCGGTCAATTTCGGAGGCAATCAGGTCGGCATAGACCAATAAGGGGTGAACGCAATCCTTATGCTTGGCCCATGGTAGCGGCCCCCAGAATGGCCGCAAGACTTCGACTTTCCCAACAGGGTCTTTGTACAAGGAGGCATGGAGGATGAATTCACTTAATAGGTCATCGCAGTAGATCGTGGCTGTCTCGGGTGAAAGATAGGCGGTCAACTTGGCCCCGGCGACCTCGCCTCCCCACAACCCATTGGTCTCATTAATATCGGCTTTCACCCACCACTGCGCGGAGGGAACCCAATAATGCCCGCCAACGAGCCGCGGACGAAGTCGTGCCGCATAGTCCTCAATCCAGCGGGACATCAGTTTCTTCCGGTTTAGAAGCAATTTCTCACCCTTCTCACCGGTTACCACATAGCCCCCCGTCTGTAAGGCACTCATGGTAGCGGCAATTGACCCCAACGGCGTCCCGGTAATTCTGCCAATAATCCGGTAATTCTGATTCAATAAAGCCTTGGCTGGCTCATGATCCAAATCGGGATCGGTCAAGATCGCAAAGATGAGTTTCAAGGCATTCGTGGCAAATGACTGTCGAACCGGCATGAGGCCATCTTCGGCACCATGTTTCGGAATCTTCTGCCCGGTGGCGTGCAAATAGAGTGGCCCGGCATGCAGGAAAAAATTACCTGCCGCATCGGCATAACAGATATCCCTCGCCTTCAATAGTTTGGCGCAAGCGGGAGTAATTGCCGGAGCCACGAGCAGGAGATTGCGGAACTGCTCCGGCGCGCGAGCAGAAAGCATCATATTCACAGCCGTCGTAGTAATCTGCTTCCGGCTTTCAACACAAAACTGGGCGTCAGTACCCTGGTAGTGAAGTTCCACCACCCCGGCATTACCTAATTTATGGGCTGTCTTATGATGCGTAAGTTTAAGCCCACAAATGCTCGATAGTTTGTCCAAAACAGCCGCTATTAACTCTTGGCTCATTGTCTGCCACCTCTTCTTGTTCGCGAATATACAACAACTCGTGATTCATGAACAAGGAATATATATGAACACCCCGATTGAGGTTCCATCGATACGTGTGGAATGGCCTTGATCGGGGGCGGCCCCCCTTGGGCATCCGGTTTTGTGGTCAGCCCGGCTGAGTTCACGAGGATCTGAATTCGCATGCCCTCTATGCTGGCCCTAACGTAGTACGCCAACAGATCCGTCGCGATTAGTTCTGATTGTTAAAACCACCAATGCTCAACAGCTTGAGCACAACATTCAGGGGTTCTTCGTCATTTTCAGTGGGTAGCTGGGATCTGTAGTTTACCAGCGACGAAGTAGAGAATGGCCTTGAGATATAGTGGATTGCGATATCCGCGAGCCTTACGTTTAACTGCTGAAAAGACGCTATTAAGCCCCTCCATGAATCCGTTAGTCACTCGGCAGTCCCAATATGCCAACACGCCGTCGAGATGCCTCTGGATCATTTTGACGCACCGGACCATGGACGCATACATGGTTGTAGCCCTTCGACGGGCCACATTAAGAACCCAACGACACCACGCCAACATTTTGCGTTTAGCGAGAAGCGGATCCGTGATGGCGTAGATATCCTGCAGAGTCAGGCGCATTTGATAGGCTTTAGCCGTGCATAAGTTTTGCAGATCCATGCGGCCCATGCGCTCTGTTTCGGGTTCAGTCAGGTTGGTGGGATTTTTCAGCCAGAGCCACCGGGATTTATTCAACATCTCCCTTGCTTCACAGCCAGCTTTGCGCATCTCCGTTCGCCGGACGTCATCGACAGCTTTGTTGACTGCGGCGATGATATGAAACTTGTCAAAGACCTTTTTGGCGTTGGGGCAATTAATGTAAATCCCCGCCACATAAGCTTGCGACATATCAATGGAGATGGTGCGAATATCTTCTGCCTTCGCATTATGCCGCAGCAACTCCTCACAGAATCGAGCCCACACCGACATGTCTCTCCCCTCGGTTGCGAAAAGCACCCGTTTCTTTTCGAGATCGGCAAATACGGTAAGGAAATGATGTCCGCGGCAACGACTCAACTCGTCTGCGCCGATGCAGGTCACTCCGCTAAAATCAGCTTGGCGATAAGCCGCTTCAACATGAGCAATGATCATTCGCCATAACCGTGTGTCGGTTTCCTTGAGAATATCACCCACTTTCTTGATCGGCATTTCACGAGCCAAAAGCAATGTGAATGCTTCGAACTCCTTGGTGAAATGTTTGCTCTTTCCTTCCCAGGGCGGTTGCACTCGATAGGTATGACCACACTCTTTGCATCGACCGCGTGGCAAGCGGCACTCAATCTCACACTCGTGCTCAAAACAGTTTAGATGCCGCCACCGCAAAGGTTCAGTATGATCGTAACAACTCACTTTACCAGAACACTTTGGACACTTCTCCGTATCCCATAGGTGCTCTGTCTCCTTGACTCGTATAACGATTTTACCCGGCGAACCCTCGTGGATGCACTGCTCAACTACCCAATTTTGCCCCAACCCTAACAGCTCTTGAAATATTATTTCTGGTGTCATACCCGCTATTTATCAGCTTTACCCACCGAAAACAGCGAAGAACCCATTCAGGAGGGGCAGTCTTCCTGTCCCTACTTACTTTTCCGTCACGCAGGCAGGATACGACGACATGCTCAAGGGGCTCGGGCTTGGCAAGAAACAGCCCACCTCCACAATGCTCCAGTTGCCCCAGTTCACCTGCGTGGGGGCGACCACCCTATCGGGATTGGTCAGCGATCCTTTGCGGTCACGATTTGTTCAATGTTTGACGCTGGAGCCATATTCCGATGAGGCACTGCGGCAGATCATCCTCGACGCGTCCGCCAAAATGGACTTCGACATCACCACGGAGATCGCCATGGAAGTCGCCCGTCGCTCCCGCTCAACCGCGCGCACGGCAATAGCCAACCTTCGCTGGCTTTACGAATACTGCGGGGGCACCGGGTCGGAGCCCGACGCCACAGCCATAATGGAGGCGTTTGACCTGAAGGAAATTAATCCCGATGGCCTGACCAAGGTGGATATGTCCTATTTATCAGCATTGGTTGAGGCAGGCGAGCCGCTAGGCCTTTCCACACTAGCGGCCTCCACGGGCGAGAGCGAGGAGACGTTGGCCCAGGCGATCGAGCCGTTTTTGATTCGTAAGGGCTTTATTCGAAAAGGGCCGAGGGGGCGGGTGGCAACAGCCAAGGCGATAGAACTGGCTGACGGCAAATCTACTCAGACTGCAGAAGGGAGTGCATCATGAGAACTGGTGACTGGAAAATCACCCCAGAGAAGTATTTGAACCGGGAGGAACTGGCAGCCCTGCTGGTGCGAGCCGATGAGCTCAAGGCAATCGGCGAGGCACGGGGGCGCTCCCAACCCATACGGGACTGGATGATAATCAATACATTTTTGTTTACGGGCCTGCGTCGCCGGGAGGTCTGTGAACTCAAGTGCGTGGACTTCCGCATTTTCGGCGGAAACAGCCATCTCGTGGTGCGCCGTGGAAAAGGGGGCAAGTCGCGGCATGTCCATATTCCCAAGGAATTCAAGCGGAACGTCGCCTGGTATCTTCGCTGGAAGGCAGAGCGGGGCGAGATTGCCGACGAGGAATCCTATTTCCTGAAGACGGAACGTAGCCCCAAGTATTATCCCAGTGGCATCTACAAACGCTGGAAAAAGTACTGCCCAAATCATCGGCTTCACGATGCCCGCCATACGAACGCTACCCTTCTTTATGAGGCCACGAACTCGCTCCGGCTTGTTCAAAAGCAATTGGGGCACGCCTCCATCGGCACGACCCAGGTTTATGCCGACGTGAGTCCCGAGCAGTCCATTGCCGGCGTGACCGCGATGGAGCGCCTCACGGCAACCCTCAAGCGGAACCCCCGTGCCATGACCGCTTCGCTGCCCCAAGGCGAATACCTTGAGGCCGAATCATGATCCTGTTGATGAGGAACCACGTCGATGAGTTCGTCCCCGGCTGTGACTACACCGCGGTGAATATGGACTCCGCCCTAGTCGAGACCATTACGCAAAGGGCGGCATCCTGCCGGTTAATGCGGGTACGCGACAGTTCCCTAGCCGAACTCCGGTACTGGGACGCCAGTCCTCAGTGTATTGGATCACTTGTCCCCGCAATGGAGGCGACTATTGAGGAAGCATTGGAGCGGGGCGGCGGATGGGCCGTCATGGGTGATGGCGCCATCAGTTCCTTCAGTGAGGCCCGTGCCGACTGCACGCACATGGTCATCGTAGCCTGCGACTCTCCCATCCTCGCCTGGTCATACCGCATAGGGTCGGAGCCGATCCGGACGGTCGACGTTCCACTGGCGGATCTAGTCGCCAGGCTGGGTTCACCGCTTGGCGATCCACTCCGGGAACTCCCGTGAACGCCACGCGCACCATCAAGCCTTTTGACCTCGGCGAGGTCGTCGCCACCCGTGGTGCCCTTGCCGCAATGGAAGCGGCGGGACAGCATCCACTGACATTCCTCTTCCGGCATCTCTCCGGCGACTGGGGTGAAGTTTGCGCCGACGACTGGGCGCTCAATGATGAGTCGCTCGAATCAGGTGACAGACTTCTCAGTGCCTATAGGACAAACAAAGGCGAGCGCATCTGGGTCATCAGCGAAAGTGATAGGTCTGTCACGACGCTCTTGCTCCCCGACGAATACTGAGCAGTCGTCGTCGACACTGATCGACACTGTGCTCCTGGTGATCGACACTGTGTGGCCCTCCCTGGCGTCCCATCCCACTCCCCTACCGTTCCACTGCGAATTTTGCACTTTGGGAACCCAGTGATTGCACTATACGGTCGCTTTTGACTCAAAGTGACCCAGATAGGGAAATTGCGACCCAGTTACAGCCCAGAATTGGGGGATAGTGACCCAATATCGGGACATATTTTTCCAGATTGGGTCGCAATTTTGACCTTTTTAATGGGAGAAAAGTGCGTGATGGATGAATGCAAACGCAAGTGTTCACGTAATCAAAATGTCCAGGCTGCCCTCCAGAACTGGTGGTCAACATTGGGGATCACAGTATTTGTTACGACTATAGGCGTGGAAGACACTATGTTGGTAGAGACGCTTACCCAGGATGCAAGATCTGTTGACGTTTGGATCCAGTAAGTCTGGCCCGAGAATCCGGCAAGCACAACATCAAACAGGCCATTCCGTGCTGTGGGCGGCACGATGCCAAGCGTGGGCGCGAAGCCACTGTTGAGTTGAATGGAGTCCACATAGAACGTGGTTGTCCCAGAAAGCGTGGGCCATATCCAGAAGCCCTGGCAATTGGTGACATTCGCCACCCCGAGGGCGGTAAGCGGGATATTGAATTGAGCCCAGGTGTTGGGTTCCAGAGTTGGCAGGCTGAAAAGGGCCTGATATGTATTGGTGATCACACCCATCACTTGCAACCCCCGTGCTCCCGCCGCACCGCCGTTGATCCAGAAAATCAGGCCCGAAAACGGCGAGGTGTTGAACGGGGTATGATAAAGCCACAACGCCGTGTAGTTGGTAGTGCTCACCGAGATGGAACGGGATCCGGAATAGACGGGCGATGAATTGAGCACATTGACACTCACCGCCCAACTCCAGTCCTGAAACCCGTTAAGCAGACTGTCAACGTAGACCGGTAGATTCGTTTGCGCCGCCAGAACCGTGAAGGGGTTGGCACTCAGGATGGTGCCTCCGGGTACCGTGATCCCAATAGGACCTGACACAGCGCCAGCGGGCACGGTGGCGGTGATCTGGGTGGATGAGTTAACCATAAAGCCGGAAGCGGGCACGGTGTTGAACGTCACCGATGTGGAGCCGGTAAAATTTGAGCCGACGATGGTCACGGATGTGCCGGCCGCACCACTGGCGGGTGAAAACGAGGTGATAGCCGGTGCGTGCAGGGCACTTTCGGAAGATGAGACCAAGAGATTCAAGGCATTGGTTACAAGACGGTCAATAGTAATCCACAGTTGTTGATTGGTCGTGTCGACAGAGGCGAAATAGTTGACTCCTGCATTGGTCATGCCAGACCCAACCGCAATGCTGGTTGGCAATCCGGCGCTGGTGTAATTATCAATGATGAAGACCGGGTGATCGAGCGGTCCATTGGCGGCAGGTGTGAGCAGGGCATTGACGGCATTTGACATGGCGATGATTTCCCATGCTGAATAAGTTGGATTATAGCCGGCTGGGGAATAGGTAATCACTGCGTTCGTGGCGTTGCCGACGCCTGCCGGCCCGATGGTTGCCACCGAACCGGTGAAGGCGGAGAGCGTTGCGGCGGCGGCGTTCTGCATCTGAATGACCTGTTTGCCGACCGTGCCATTCGTGTACCCCCCGGCATGGGGCCCGAAAACAACAAATACGGAATAGGCAAGAAGCATCCCGCTGGCTCGCTGGCCTGTCAGCGACACACCCACCGGATCAGTCACATGCTGGGAGTAATTCGTAATGTTTGCCGTTGTATTGGGATAATCGCCGTAGTCGTAGAATCCGCCGACCCGCCCGAAATTGCTGCCCCAGGCAAGCCTCTTTGTGGTGATGGGGGTGGTGCCGGAGAACTGGTAATTAAGAATCTGGAAAGCCCAATCCTCATCACCCAGCATAGGCCCACTAGGCTTGCTGATTGTGCGTGGATCTTTGGAGGGATAGTTGCGACTGTCGCTGCCCTGATCATAAACGGTAATCGGCACTGTGGCCACATGCCCCATTTCCGCATCGACCTGGGCGGGATTGGCCCATTGCATCGCGTAGGGGATGGTGTTGAGTTCCGTGTCCTTCCACCCGGAAGCCGCCGTCACTTCCTCAGGTCCGGAGGCGAGGGTCACGAATTTATAGGTGTCACCATAGGATGCTCCTCCGACGTATGCGTGGATCCCATCGCCGTCATAGGCCATATCTCCATAAGGTGAACGGGTGTCGGCGCCGACATTGCCTGGAGTCAGACGCGCATCTTGACTGATCGCAAAGATCGGATCAGAACGGCCGTCCGCGAAGAACCACTGTAACGTCGTGGGCACCGTTCGGCTAATGCCATTGTTGTCGGTAATGTGATAACTCGGCATGGCGTAGGTAATCCGCGCAAAGTTGGTTCCCGTTAGCGTAATGGTTGTGGATCCCGGCGTTCCTGACCCATTGCCGCTCGAAAAGTCACCGCCGTTGCCTGTGTGATTCTGCACAAACCCATCGCCGGAGAATTCAAGGTTCCCCCCTGTTCCATAATTCTCGGTTCCCGTACAGGTACGGGTCTGTCCGCCAATCTGGTAACTATATTGCCGGAGATAGCCGGTGTACGGCGGAATTGTTGAATTCTGATCCACCATGACTGCAGAGCGTGGTTGACCTGCACTATCCATCCACTGGACTTTATGTGCGGAATACCCATTGTCAGAGGTAACGGATGTCACAGTTAGTGCGGAGGACAGATTGGCAGGCAACAGGCCAGCCACACACAATGCCAGAGCAATGGTTTGGATCCGTTTGATCAATTGCAGCGGAAAAGCCATTGTCCGACATGCTATATAGAATTCTCTCACATCTTTAAGTATACTCCTCAATGATCCCATTTCAATACATGTCCCCCACTGGCCGTCCGATTGGCTGTCCGATCCCTCGGACGTGACTGGTACGGCCTGTACCTCCACAGTGGGCACCCCTCGATTCTGCACCTGGCCACCTCGACAGGCTGGTAGCAGCAACACTCGATGCATTTCGCCGTAACCGCCGCTTTCCTGCTACCCCCCGAGAAAGCCCTCAAGAAGACTCCGACCCTGCTGGGGGCATACTTCCTTGCCCCCTCGACGGTTTGTTCTTCCAAATGGCTCATATCAGGGGAGTTTTGAGCCCTGCCGGTCATCCCCTGCGTGCCCCTGCCCTTGATTGTCGTCGATATCGTTGAATTCCTCATCGTTGCCTCCTGTGCGGTCTATTTTCGACCCGCAGAGGCATTATACAGCGGAGACGTCAACTGCCCAACGGCAGGGGGAACGCCAACTTTTGATTCGCCTCCAAAGTTCAAAGGAAGCACTCCGGGGAGGCGGCAGGAAGCGAGTGGAGTGATGGCTCATCAACTATTGCACACTGCAACAAAAAGGCCGCCAACCTTTCGGCAGCGGCCCCTATCTGAATCATTGAGACTCAATCAGCCCAAGATCGCATCCTTGCAAGCCTTGGCAACGCGGATCTTCACAACGCGCTTGGCCGGGATCTTGATCGTTGCGCCGGTCGCAGGATTGCGGCCCATGCGCGCCGGAGATATTGGTGACGCATATATGCCATTTTAAAAACGCAAATGCTGACTATTCGGAGGACGCCTGATTGAGTTACTCTTTTCCCATTCGAAGGGATCATAATCATGAATAGCCGGGAACGTGTTAATAAAACGATCAACTTTCAGGAACCCGACAGGGTGCCGATCGATCTCGCGGGCACAACTGGAGCATCAGGGATCCATCTGCTTGCCTATGATAAACTGCAACGTTACCTCGGGCTGAATGAAAAGCATGTAAAATGTGACGACCTGATGCAACAGCTGGCAGTTCTCTCGCCAGCCGTGCGGCAACGCCTTCATGTGGATACATTTCCCATCGATCTTAGTTGCGTGTCAAAAAACTGGCATTCATGTTCACTGTATGATGGCATTGATGTTCGAACACCCATCCAACCAGATCTGCAACGGCTCGGAGATGGCAGTTGGTTACTTAAAGATAAAGCAGGACATGAATACCTCAAACCACCTCACTCCTATTATTTCGACGCTCGTGACGGGCAGAGCTGGTACTCATTCGGTATTCCTCTGACAGACGAACTCCTGCAGGATTTGTCAGATTATGCCCATCGACTTTATACCACTACTGATTTAGCCCTCTCGGCCAAATTCGGCGGCGGATTCTTCGGCAATACCCCGGAATTCCTGATGGATCTGGCCACTGAACCGGAACGAATGGATGACCAGAATGCGGCCGCTTGCGACGCCCTGATCGAGCGTTATAAACGGCTCCACCAAGCGATTGGGAGGTACTCTTTCTGCGTCATTTTTGCGGATGACTTTGGCACCCAGAACGCACCGATGATCAGTCCTGATATGTTTCGCGAACGCATGATGCCGCACTACCGTAAATTTTCACAATGGTTGCACGCGAATACCAACTGGAAGCTTTTTCTTCACTGCTGCGGAGCGGTTGAACCCCTGATCGAGTCTTTCATTGAAATGGGCGTGGACATACTGAATCCCATCCAGACATCGGCCAGTGGCATGGATCCCGTATTACTGAAGCAAAAATACGGAGGGCGCATTGTGTTCTGGGGCGGCGGGTGCGACACCCAGCGCGTACTCGGGTTCCGCTCGCCGGATGAAGTGCGTGAGCATGTGAAGGAACGGATCCGCATCTTCGCACCCGGGGGCGGGTTCGTCTTCAACCAAGTCCATGCCATCCAGGCCACCATTGACCCCGAAAGTATTTGCGCGATGTTTGACACCGCTCATGACTTCGGTCAATACACAGACATTACTTAAGCCTCGGAATACGAATCGGCTTCCCGCTCTTTGCTGATCGCCATACGGCCTCGCCTATGGCAACGGCATATCCGCCAGCCCGGCTTCCCGCGACAAGGGCGAGCTCCTTCGAAGCCCGCGAAGGCTTCCCGAAAAGATCCCGCTGAATCTGCAAATCTGCACCACCATGGGCCCCGTCCACCGCAGGAATCTCGACCACCTGCTTGCCGCCAAAAAGCGGATAAAAAACAATCTCATTTTTCTCATCTGCTGACTTTGTATTGCCGGTTGGATCGGGATGGCTGTGATGCGCAATCTCTATCCGTCCTTTTGTCCCGTTAATACCGAGAAGATATCCCTCCCAAGGGGTCGAGAAATTGCAGGAATAGGACATCGAGGCACCGCGCCGGTATTTGACCAACGCCGAATACGTATCCTCAACATCGACCTCCTTGTCATAGATGTACCTTTTTTTATTCGGTGGATACTGCACATCAGCTGACAGTTCATACAAGTCCCACCCGGTACTGGGATTGTTTTCGGGATCTATTTTCCCCGCATAATGTTTCTTGAAATAGGGGCAGTTACGCTTCTCCTCTGTGGAGGGAAGTGGCTTTCCATTTTTCATCGGACGCAAAGCACCCTTGGGTCCGTAATAGTTGAGTGCGCCATATGCATAGACCTCAACAGGATCATCATCAAGCACCCAGTTAATAAAGTCAAAATGGTGGGTACACTTGTGGATGCAGAGTCCACCCGATTTTGCCCGGGACCGGTTCCAGCGGTAAAAATAGCTCGCCCCATGGAATGTATCGAGGTTATAGGTGAACTCCACATTGGTGATTTTGCCGAGTATCCCGGATTGGATCATCCTTTTCAGTTTCTGATGTGTCGGCGTGTACCTCATATTGAACGCCACTCGAATACGTTTCCCGCTTTTTCTCTCGGCAGCGATCACTTTCCGCATCTGCTCCTGATTAATTACCATCGGCTTCTCTACAATCACATCGCAGCCAGCCAACAGCCCTTTGACCGTATATTCACAGTGCGAGTAATCCTGGCTCACCACCAAAATCACATCCGGCTTCTGATCCCTGATCATCGCCTGAAAACCTTTAGGCAGATAAAACGGAACATCCACCCCCGCTTTCCGGCAAAACTCCTTCACACGTTTCCTGTCGATATCGAGGATTGCAACCAGTTCCGAATTTTTATTGAAATTCGGACCTCCCGGGTGATTCTTTCCCAAAATTGGCAGCAGGAAATGATAGACCCCTCTAAGACTTAGCCCACAAATTGCATATCGTGTTTTCATTTATCCTCTTTGTTTTTCAATCACGGCACTCCAATTCGATAGAAACAGGATCCCGACCCAACAGTATTGGTGTCATTGTACGTTGTCGTATTGGCCTGGCCCATAATATTTGATACCAGACACATGAACGGAGGTACGGCCAATAGATTGGTACTGCGGTCGACACTATAGAGTTTTCCCGCAACACTATCCCACCGGATCATCATTCCTGTCGAGCTGGCTGGAAAGGTCATGGCATCGACCCGGAAACAGGAAAGCGGGTTCGTAGGATCTAAACCAGCACGGAAATCCTGCAAAACACTCAAGCCGTTACCATTCAGGTCGGCCGAAGGGTCGACGTTAGTCGTTCCGAAATAAAACAAACACCACGCTGGATCCAATCCGGCGCCATCCGTCACACGCATCACCGTGGCGGTCGTTCCCATCAGACCGTTGTTGTCAGTCACCGATAATCCGACATTATACGTACCGGTCGACGCATAAAAGTGGCTTGCCGTCAGCCCGGTAGCAGTACCGGCATCACCAAAGGTCCAGGCATAGGAGACGATGGTGCCACTCAAATCATATGAGTTTGTGGCTGAAACCTGAATGGCGAGTGGTACCACTCCGACACCAGCCAGGGGCGTCATGGTAAAAGAGGCCACTGGCGCATTGGTCTGCTGGATGAACTCCATATAATTGAACGAGGCGCCATCCGTGTCATACACCAATCGCAGGATATGCTGCCCGGCGCTGAGATACACATTGCTCACCGTAGCCATTGCCCACGAATCCACTGCCAACGCCACATTGGTGCCCAGTACAATGGGACCCGTCACGTTGACGCCGTCCTGTTCAATATGGACAATACCGCCTTTGACGGCATTGCCGGTGCCGGCAAAGTTACCGTATGGCAGTTTCAGCGTATAGAGTGAATTGGCTGCAATGTTCACCGTGTAACGCAACCAGGTATTGGATGGTGCCGCATAGAGGATAACCGCTGCACCTAACGTCGGGTAATTCCCCAGCGTATTGGTCGTCGTGCTGTTCCAATAGAAACCCGTATCACCACGAAAATTGCTGTTTCCGGCCGCGTAAAACGTGTTGTCAAGATAACAACCGTGATACGCCACACCTTCTCCGCCATTGTCAAAATACTGCATGCGCACGACACCAGGGACGTTATTGGTGGCAAAAGGCGTTTCTGTTGGACTGACAAACGTATAATCGCCGTTGGTGCTACTGATCCCGACAGGAGATGTCAGGATCAGGCGGTAGTGGTATGTCGTGCCGCTATCGACCATGGGAAAGAGGATGCGTTGTTGCCGGTAGAAACCTTCCAATGTGATCGGCGGGTTCGTGTAGTTTGTGTCTTTCCCCCATTGCACCACGGCATTGACGACCATCGGTAGATTCGTCGTGCTGTTGACCATGATAGTCACGGCAACACCCGCTGCGCCCATGGACGAAACGAAGGGATATCCCGAGGCAAGTGAGGGAACTTGCGTGTCATACACCAACGACTTGCCCGGCCGGAGCGGCGTGTAAAGCGGATCACCGATCTGGAATCCCTCCCAACCGAGATACGGATCGGCATAGGCAGACGCTTCCCCCCAACTATACCCTTTGAGCATGAAATAAATGAGCACGTTCGGCATCGGATTTCCGATGGTATAGGGTTCATTCAGGACCCCGGCCACACAGGAAGCGCCATGCTGCAGAGCTTGTGTACCAAACGCGAGACAATAACGGCCTGTCTGCCGGAAAGTGGGATAGAGCAACGAATAGCTATCCAAGTCGCTGGCGATGGAGCCCGGCAACCAGCCCCAGACATCATTGTAGGTATTCGGAGAGTACCACCCGCCATACATAAAGGCCCGGGGCGCACTGGCCGCACTGGTACCGTCATTCTTGAAGATAAGGTTTGTCGCCGACCCGATTACGGGCTCAGTGTCTTCCCATTTCAGTTGCATTCCAGACGGTCCGACATAATGTTCCGCCCAAGCAATGTTCACATCAACATCGTTATATCCACTATACACACCATTAACGACGGAAGAATTTGTTGCTAACCAAGCATCTGTGTAGCCACCTGTCACCGCCCGTCCTTCGGAGTCCACATAGATATTTCCAGAAGCTGGCCCGCCACCGGGACCGGCAAATGCGCCGTTTGTTGGATAGGCGTAACGTTCGGCATATAATGCCTCATCAACATAATCTTTCACCCGGAGCACCCCACCAGGACCATCCAGTCGGCCCACCAAATACATGTTCGTGCCCAAACTGGGCTGGGAGATCTGACTGGGAATAAAATGGCTTGGATCAGGGACAAAGCCCGGGTTTGGCTGAACGATTGGATTATCAATACTCATCCAGGAAAAGAAGTTCCAAGTCGTCTGATTCCAGTGGTTTGGAATCATCATCGCGGTATCCAGACTACCGACATACGGCATTCCAGATGGATTGATTCCCCACGGCGTCATATAGGAAAAGACCAGGATGGCAATATTGGTCTGACCCAGTGCCACCAACTTATTCTGAACCGGCCTGACAATCTCACTCAGAAAAGAGCTGGCATTCGTGTAGAATGTCGTCGTACTGCAATTCATCCCCAGCAAGTTGTTTGTTGGAATTCCGCGTTGCGCCATATAGTACTGCGCCACCTCCAGTGAATCCTGCACTCCGTTGGTATTCTCATCACCGGAATAGCTAGCGTTGTAAAGCACCAGCACTTGCGCTGGTCCCGGAGGCTGCGTAGGCGTCACATTCAGTGTACAGGTCGCTACCGTCGAGGTAGCCATGCCATCGGTTACCTGCCAGGTGAAACTATCCGTACCGCTAAAACTATTATTGGGTACGTACTTGAAACTTCCGTTTGTCTGAAAACTGTTCGTCAGCAGTGTCCCGGAGGTGGTCGTGGAAATGAGCATAACCCTCTGCGTCTGACCACAGGACACATCCGGATCCGTGTAGGACACCTGAAAAACCGCTGAGGTCCTCCCCGGGTCTACCTGAATCGATTGATCGAATGCGATGGGAACGGTATTGGAAACGACCGTCACAGTGCAGGTCGCAATCCGGGACCAAAGCCCGAGATACCCGAGCTGGAAGGTAAACATGTCAGTCCCGACAAAGCCGGGGTTCGGTGTGTATTGGCCACTATTTTTATAAAAGAAGCTGGGAGTGCTGAGCGCTGACCCATTCGCAGGCGGATTCACAATCTGAACTGAAAGATAGATACTGGCGATCTCCACATCCGTACCGTTGAAAGCCATGCTCACCGGTGTACTTTGCACGGCGTTCACGAAGGTATTATACGCGACCGGCCCCGCAAAAAAGATGGAAAGGTTCGACTGCGTGGCATTCGTCACCATGGCGACAGGAATATTGACAAAGGCGCTGGCTTGGAACGCGAAGGTCAGGTTGGTAACATTGTTGGTACTGGCGTCCGCCAGCGCCGTCCCGGAGAAGGCGGCGGCCAGATGGGTGTCGTCCACGCGAATGATTACCGCCGCCAAGCCGGACGGTACATTTGTCACCACTACCCAACCGGCGCCCACAAAATCTTGGCCGTTCGTGCCGGCCAGCACACCACCGGAAAGCGCAATCGTGTTTGTCGTCACAATCACACCGCTGAGGTTGGGAACAAACCCTCCATCATTCGTCAGGAATGCATGCGCTCCGTAGAAAATCATCCCGCTATAGTTGAGGGCTGCACTCAGGGTCGGGTCCACAAACGAGACGCATAGATTATTCACTGTGGAATTCGTAATCGAGAGAGCACTTCCGCCAAGGAATGCGGTGTCCTGAAAGGCCAGTCCGAGATTCGTAATACTATTCATGCCATCGTTCGCGCTCGCCTTGCCAGTGAGGCTCACTTGGGCACTCATGCCGCTCGCACGCCTAACTACGGCTGTTAACCCCGCCGGCACATTGGAGACCGCGACTAATCCTGCCGCCACAAAGTCCTCGCCATTCGTACCGGTGAACGTATCGTTGCCAGTCAGCACAACTTGCACCGGCAAACTGTTATTAATCCGGCCATCGTTCCAGTTGGCATCCTCGTTGAAATTCGTCGAACTGTAGGTCAGCGCTCCGAACGGAATGTCATAAAACTGAATCACCAAGTTGCTGATGCTGGCATTATTTTCCAAAGCCGCAGATCCCAGATTAAAGGCCGCATCCTGGAAGGTGATGCCCAGATTAGTGATTGAGTTGAACGCCACATGTTGAGTCGCATTTCCAAGCAAGGTAACCACCGCCATAGCGCCACTGTTGCTGCGTACAATCGACGCCGTCAATCCTGATGGAAGATTGGACACCAGCACGTTGTTCGTCAACTGACTCCCATCAACTCCGGTGAAGGTATCCCCTCGAATGGTGATGACTAGTGGACTGGAGTTGTCAATAGCCCCATTGTTATCCGGCATTTTCTCTACAAATAACGACTTATTATAACTCAAGAGACCGGTTCCAAACTCGTAGGCGCCGATGTCCGCCGTCGCCCCACGGACTCGAGGAAAGCCCGCCCCCCGTTGATCCCAACTCAAGCCCAGCGGATTTGAGCCATGATTAATTGCCGGGCTATTGGTGGCCAGCGCCAGTGTGGGTGTCAGCCCGCCGTTATACGCCAATGGTTGCAACAGAGGATTACTAGCCGTGAGGCAGTTGTTTTTTGTGATACCGCTTGCAAGCCCCTGTATCAGGCAAGAGGAGAGGATATTGCTACTGACCGGAGCTACAGCGTAAATTTCATACGGGGCATTGCCAGCGATAATCGTACTGTAGATATTCAAATATCCGCTACCGGTACTGCCGCCATAACTGACTGCCCCGGAATATGCATAACCCGCCACGTTCGAGGCAAACGTGCAATTGTAGAGGTTTATTACTTCAGTGCCGTTCGGAAGGTTAATCGCGCCACCACGCCCACTACTACTGGCGTTATTACTGCAACTATTCCCGAAAAAAGTGGAATTACGCATCGTGAGGTCACGCAGTGATGAAGTTTGAATGGCGCCACCACTGGCAACCGTGGCGGCACCGTAGGCATTTGCCGAATTTGAGATGAAACTGCAACTGTCAATCGTGACAGAACAGCCTGCCCAGATCGCACCGCCACCGCCGACCGCACCAGTTGTATTGGTCCCCGACGCTGAATTATTGACGAACACACAATTGAAGAGGCTTAATGCCGTATATGAGGGATCGGAGGCCTGGGGCTGGGCAATCGCACCACCGCCTACAAAATATCCACCTTTGGCAAATGCATCGTTCATGGTGAAAACGCAGTTTTGCACCGTAACCGTACCCGCCGAGTTGAGGATAGCGCCACCACCATAACCCGTGCCGGCGGCAATATACCCATACTGGAGGGTCATATTCTGGATATTCAACGTCTTCGCGGCATTGTTCAGTTGAAATATCCGACTACTCGCATTGCTGCGCGAGGCGGCCCCTTGCAGAATCGTATCGGTCATTCCCTGTCCCTGGATGGTGAGGGACTTGGTCACGACGATTCCGCACTCCGTCCAGAGGTTGGTATTGAGCAAGATGGTATCGCCGTCCGTTGCCGAGTTCACGGCATTGGATATGGTCGCGAAATCACCGGGAACGTTCCATGTTGTTCCCAAAGCAGCAGGTTTCACAACCAACAGCGATACCAAAAGCACAAACCCAATGATATATCCGTTCGCCAAATAATGTCTCATGTATGTCCTTATTGATATCACCATGATGGCGCAAGCTGGCTGCAACCACCATACCTTGATTGCGTTTTTGATATATAACTATTGCGCACAGACTCCATCTATTAGCCTCAGGCATCGCCATTAATGCACATATCATAACCCTTTTTTGCGACCTAATTGACCTCATCAGTCACATCCCGGGCATACTTAAAAATCAGAGTACGTATGATTCATTTGCGCACGCCCAACAACCGTGCTAAATTTTCTCCGTGAAAACAAAACGCATTATTCTTGCTGTTTTGACCAGTGGTGGCTACGGGCGCGAGGTGGTGGAAGGGATTCAGGACTATGCACACAGTCACGCCCCGCACTGGGAGTTCTATTTCGAAGGAGCCTGCAACCATCCCTCGGTTCAAACCTATCTGCGCCTCGCCGTAACGGACTGGCATGCCCATGGCATCATCGGACAATTGATGCACGGCAATCTCCCGACACTGGTTCATAAACACCGATTACCCGCGGTCAATGTAAGTTCGTCCATTCCAACCACCATTCCCAGTGTGGTGCCCCATGCCGGCATGATTGGAACCTTGGCCGCACGCTACTTTCTGGATCGCGGGCTACGCAACCTGGCTTTCATCGGCCGCAACGCCTGCATGTACGCAACCCAACAGCAAGCGACCTTCCAAGCCGCAGGAACGGCCGCCGGAGTCTCCTGTCATCTCATGCCGGAATATAGCCGTCAGCAAACGTGGGTTGAAGAATTCAAACGCATAGTAACCTGGTTGCGCAAGCTCCCGCGACCACTGGGTGTCTTCGCCTGCGATGACCGGCGCGGTCGTGACGTCCTGCAAGCCTGCCACACGCTCGGAGTGAGAGTACCGGATGATATCGCCGTCCTTGGATCCGATAACGACGAGACATCCTGCCTGTTGAGTGCGCCACCGCTCTCCAGCGTCATTCTTCAGGGGCGGAACATCGGTTTCCAGGCGGCGGAACTGCTGGACCATCTGATGCGTGGTGAAGCCCGCCCCAAACGCCCTATTCTTGTCGCACCATCAGGCATCGTCACACGCCGATCCACTGACATTGTTGCCAGCGATGATCCCAACACCACCGCAGCGCTTCGATTCATTCATGATCAGGCACACCGCCCCATCACGGTTCACGATGTGCTGGCAGCAGCCCCCCAGTCACGCCGGGCGATGGAACGCCGATTCCGCCTGTCGTTGGGTCGAACCCCAAAAGAGGAAATCCGGCGGGTCCACCTGGAGCGCGCTAAATTCCTTCTGTCCCAGACGGATCACAAGATCCAGAACCTGGCCGCCGAAGCCGGATATTCCCGCTACTCCCTTTTCGTGAAGGAGTTCCATGCCCACACCGGCATGACACCGAGCGCGTTTCGAGCTCAACTCCGTACCGCCTCCCGTCTCATCGTTAAAGGGTAGTTGCCACCCTTTAGGAAGATCCCTTCAGCACTAGCGGCGAAGGCGAATGGTACTGCAATTATCGGGTCAGTCGGTGCACCTCTTTGCCCGGGGCTCTTTCCTGATCATGCGCAAATCCGTTACATCAAATACGCATATCATGTCTATGATCCCCGCTTGTCATTTGCATAGAATAGTGCCGAGATCATCAGTAATTGACCAACATGGAGCAGAAACCAATGACAGCATCCCTTCCCTATGTCTCTGGAGTGACTTTGTTCTTCCTCCCTGTACAAACAAGGGTCCCGCTCAAATTCGGGACAGAGACGCTGACCTCTGTGACCTGTGCCCGCGTACGAATGACTTTGGATGCAGGGGGAAAACAAAAAGCGGAAGGCTGGGGAGAAACGCCTCTCAGCGTGCAATGGGTCTGGCCGAGTTCACTTCCCTACGAAACCAGACATGTCGCTTTGCAGATGTTTTGCCAACAACTGGTGCATGCCTGGGCGACAATAGCGAAAGTGCGTCATCCATTGGAGGCGGGTCATTCTTTCCTCGAAACCACCCTGCCCTCTGAACTCGCCCTATTCAATAGCCAGTATCCCGATCGCGAACCCATGCCCTGGCTTGCAGCATTAGTCTGCTGCTCGGCCTTTGATATCGCCCTCCACGATGCGTATGCCAATCTCAAGGGCGTCAAGGTCTATGACCTTTATGGTTCGGACAGACTCCCGACTGATCTAACCGCATTTCTTACACCTGCTGAGAATAGCAGCGTTTCTTTCGAAGGACGTTTCCCATCAGATTTCCTGAATGCGAAACGCCCGGACTTTTTGCCTGCATGGCACCTCGTAGGTGGCAAGGATCTCATCGACCCTTCGGAACTGACAGGCAGCGAACCTGATGACGGTTATCCGGTTCTGCTACGTGACTGGATCAGGCGTGATGGGTTGACTTGTCTGAAAATAAAACTCCGCGGCAATGACGCCGAATGGGATTATCAACGCACGGCAACCGTCGGACGGATCGCCTCCGAAGAAGGGGCCCTCTGGCTTTCATGCGATTTCAACTGCACTGTAACCGATCCCGGATATGTTAACACCATCCTTGACCGGCTGCTGCGCGACGAACCGAGAACGTACGGTATGATCCTTTACGTTGAACAACCGTTCCCATACGACCTGGAAGCCAATCGCATTGACGTGCACAGCGTTTCCGCCAGAAAACCACTGTTCATGGATGAAAGCTGTCACGATTGGAAACTGGTACGACTGGGGCGCGAACTAGGCTGGACGGGAGTGGCGCTCAAAACCTGCAAAACCCAAACTGGCGCCCTGTTAAGCCTTTGCTGGGCGAAGGCTCATGGCATGACGTTAATGGTACAAGACTTAACAAACCCCATGCTCGCGCAGATCCCGCACTGCCTGCTCAGCGCTCATGCCGGCACCATCATGGGTGTCGAGACCAATGCCATGCAATTCTATCCTGAGGCGTCCTCTTACGAGGCCCGTGTTCATCCCGGACTGTACCGGAGAAACAAAGGCCAGGTGGATCTGAGCACACTTTCGGGGACTGGTTTCGGGTACCGACTTGCAGAAATCGCCCGCCCGTTGCCACCGCCCACAGTTCTGCTAGAAGGGAGATGATCGATGTGCTTGTTCATGATCAGTGCGTTGGTGTTGTTTCTGGTGGTCGGCGGGGCGGTGCTCGCCCTCGGGAAGAAGGCGAAGTCCGTCCGGGTCAGCGAACTGTGGAAGCTCTTCTTTGGACTCATTCTCATCACTGCCAGCCGCGGGATTACCACTGCTGATGCGTCACTGAGACTGCCGAAGTTCGGAATGCTGGCCGTCGGAACCATCCTGATCGTCTGGTTCATCGCGGCGATCCTGAAGCAATGGAGGATCCGGACCGCAAAACAACCTCCTGTATGATATTCTCGTTCCGCTCGAAATCATGAGGCGGGACGTTGATATTTAATGAAACAATGCGAGATCGGTTACCCGTGTTAGTACTCAATGGGCAGTAAAAGAACAAAATCTATCGCCATATATAACAATTCAGGGAAAGACTCCCCTTTATGAATTATTCTGATCAAGATCGATATTGGATTCGTGAACTCGCCACACGCGTTACCGAAGCCGCTCACCGCCCGGAAATGAATGCCATTAGAAAACGCTGGAAGGATGTCAACGCACTCAGGAAACCCGACCGCGCCCCGGTCTGGTGCAAACCCATTGGCGCCTGGGATGAAATTATTCCTGATTCAACGCTCCGCTGCAACCATCTCTGGCTCCGGTTGATTGAGCGCCATTTTCTCCAGATCCTCCACAAAGTGGAGATCGGCGACGATACCACCATTTCGCCTGTTTTCGACATTCCTGCCATCCTCAACGTTTCGCCCACAAACATCTGGGGAGTAGACATTCATCATCACCCTTCCCAGATCAAGGGAGGCGCCTGGGGCTTCAACCCGCCCCTACAAACTGAAGACGATTTCGATAAACTTGTCATACCTGAATGGAGTTTTGACAAAGCGGCTTCCGAACGGGCCATAGAGCAGGCGCAGACACTACTTAGCAACACCATGCCTATCCGCCTGTACTGCGGCCCCGGTTATGACAGCGCCACCCTATCAAACACAGCTGCAGAATTGAGGGGACTGGAACAAATCATGATCGACATGCTCGACCAACCTGAACTTATGCACAGGCTCATGCGCCATATGCGAGACGCCCGACTTAAATTATTGGAATTCTGGGAGCAAACTGGGCTTATCACCCCGAATACGGAGGAACCTATGCTCTGCTCGGATCCCATTGGTGAGTTGCGCCATGGCCGTGCCTCACTTGCCAATTGCTGGTGCGCTGGCAACAGTCAGGAATTTGATATGGCTTCCCCGGAAATGTGGGAAGAGTTCTGCCTGGAGTACCAGAAACCCATTTTCGCCCGATTCGGCTTCTCCTGCTACGGTTGTTGTGAAAATCTCGGCCGTAAAATTCCCGGTGTGCTTACCATACCTAACTTGAGAATTTTCGTCTGCAGCGCTTGGACTACCTTGAAGGTGGCGCTGGATCTTGTTCCCGAAAAATACTGCATCATGTGGCGGCAAAAAGCCTCTGACGTCGTCTTCCCTCATGATGAAATCTCCATCCGGGAAGAGCTGCTTGATGGCGCGAAACGTCTCCAGGGACGCCCATACCAGATCGTCTTGCGTGAACTCCAAACCCTCGCAGGTCACCCGGATCGACTTCACCGCTGGACCCGGTTGGCCATCGATGCTGCAGAGCAATACGCGTAGGGCTCCTGCGTAAAGCGTTATGCAACATACTTCACCGGACCATCATGAGCATGCCGCGGACCGGCATTCGCCAGTCTCCGCTGACACAACCGTACGTGGCCGGAAAGCAATCAGCAGTAAAATAGTTGTAACCCGTGGCATGTCAAGGTGTCTTGCATCCGGCAGTTCATTGCGGGCGAGTCCCGAGAAGACGCCATTGCGTATTAAACGCCCTGCGTATCGCAGCGTATTGTGCATCCGTCATCTCTTCGATATACGGACGGCAAAACGGGCGTTTGTGCCATACATACTGCGCATGGTAAAGGCAGGGGATGCCGCAGGTCAGTTGCGCTTGCATGATGTCAATCCAGTTTTCACGCAGGTCATACCAGAAGGCGTGATCCGTATCAATCGGGCAACCCGGCATCGCAATTGACAACAAACGGGCACGATGACGCATGGTATCCTCTGGCGAGGATTTAATACTGAACTGGTCAGCCGTACGGACGACGTCGCTTAGATCCGCAAGGTAGGGATTGGCAAAGAATGTTCCGACCAAGGCCTCCGGTTTGCAGGCCTTGGCCTCATCATAAACAATCCGCAGATAACAGCGCTGCAGCTCCAAGCCCCAAATATTCCCGGTGTTTCGGAGACCTGGGCCAAGCGGGCAATTCATCTGGCCATCGATTTTGAGACCGTCCGCGTTATAGCCCTCAGGCGCGTCAGTCAGTAAGCGTCGAACCATGGCGCGCAGGCGTCGTTCATGTTTTGGGTTGGTGGGGTCTGGCGCTACGGGTGTCCCGTCCTGGCGTGTAATGCATTCGTCATCCGGCACCCCATCGCGATTCCAGGCGCACATCCACAGGTGTGTCCGGATTCCCTCCTCCCGTCGAGCCTCAATCCAACCTCGCAGGTCCGGCCAGCGCGTTTCGTTCACCAACAAGTCGCCCGTAGTGCCGGGTTGCTCCCAACCTGCATCAATGATAATCTGCCCGGGTCGAATGCGGTGACGGCGCAGAATGTGAAGCCAGTGATCATGCAATTTCTGTGTGCAATAGGCGTTGAAGGCAATCCCCTCAACATTACCATGCTCACGATAGCCCAAACTCATCTGATCACCCCAGCCACAAAAAATCGGAGAGCGCCACCAGGTTGGGATATTTTTATGCCGTCGGGGTAACGACAGTCCATAGTGCCGCTTGAGCATTCCAACATACTTGGTCAGGCCTTCATACGGGTCACGTGCCGCACCTAAAACGATATGTGGAGATTCCCAAGAGCCGTCTACCAGCAGTTTTCCGTTATAATTGCAGGCAAAACCACCAGCACCGTAAATACGTTTGGTGGTATTCTCGTTATAGCTGAATGTTTCAAAAGTATACTTGCCGGGTCGCACTCCAAGGCCCGCCCACAGCCAGAAATTGTCACTACGATCGTTGAGACAAAAACAGAAAGGAGCACTCGCGAGTCCAGACCCCCAGTACATCTGGTCATCGCCGGAGGTGATAATTGATGTATCACCCGCAAAGTGAAACACCTTACCCATGAAATTGACCGCCGGACTGAACACAGTATCGAACCCCGGTACCACACCCAGTTCCTGCTCCACCGTCGTTGGATCATCCATCCAGGATCTAAAAAAATTGACGTGCCCGACTGGGCCACGGCCAAAAACGCGGTAATAGTGCACAATACGGTCTGGATGAAACTCGTAGGTGTATTCCTTACGCTCCCACAAATCGCTTGTCTCCGTATAAGTCAAGATTGTGGTGTTACCGCGGCGTGTGACACAGAACTTTGAGAGCGCTTGATGAACATCGCGCTTTCCCGGCTGGTCGCACGCTGAAACTAACGGGACATAAAGATGAAACCGGGAGCGACGCGCCGAAATTTTCAACAGCGACGCGCTGGCATGAAGACTCACCGTATACCACCGTCCCCGGACATTTTTAAAAGCCTTTAATACTGCACCCATTTGAAATCCTCTCAAAATTTCATCGTTACAGTTGGAGCCAGCTCAAGCACGATACTCTTCATCAGCGGCGCAGCAGCACAAGTAATGGCATAGGTCTCCTGCGGCGTTTTGGCAATGTGGATGTCCTGTTTGCCCACACCGTTCTCTTCCCACACATAGGTGATCTTCACAGGGCGGAAGCCGCCATGTGGTTCGACGTAGTCGACATCCACACGCAAATTAAAAATGCAGGCGGTGTTATTCTGATACCCGCTCAACCGCAGTAACGCCTTATGGACGTCCTTCGGCACCGTTTCAAAAATCACGTATCGCTCGTTGGCAGGCTGCCCCTTGTCGAATTTTGCAACAGACTGCCATGTCTTTCCGGCATCAAATGAAAGATCCGCATCATAGCCGTCTTTGCCCTTCAGGTCGCGGGCGCGGTAGTGCATACTCATTCGAACTCGTTTCATATCTCCCGGGGAGGTCAGCGAAAAAGTTGCGGTACCCAGACCGGTCTCACCCACAGCCAAATACTTGGCCTTTAAGCCTTCAACCACCGGATGAAAGTCGGTATAAGCAAGCTGCTGATGCTGTTGTGCCTGTTCTATGTCCATGTTGCCTTCATAGGTAATCGTGCCTTCTTCAGGATCAGTTGAAAAAGTGATGGCATTGCGTCCGACGGTTAGCGCAGGCAGTGGCGTCTGGGCATGCTGAATGCGCTGACTGATACGCAGAACGTCGAGACCGGCTATGCCAGTGAAGGTGAATTTGAGGCGGTAGTCATAAAAGCGCCGAATATACTTGCTCAGGTCTATTTCGACCGGCGCCGCAAGTGTCGAATTGTATACCGCCAACTCTTCCCAGTCCAACCCCTGATTGCGACTGACGGACAGGGTCACCGCACCTTTGGTAACCACCGGTCGCAAAGAGATGGTACCGCCAAGGTAAACATAACTGCTGGGCATGCGAATAACCATCACCCCGGACTTGGCGGCATCGACGGTAGTCAACGCCGGCGATTTACCGACCTTGAGGTTCTCAAATTGCAGGCAAGCTGCAGGCAGTCCCTCGCTGGTCAGCGGCACATCATATTCATGCGTGCCGTTGCCGATACGGCCTGGGGCGATGTCGCCCCATTTTGCCTGAAGGCCAAGTGGACCACGATTATTACCCAGAAGGCCCGGATTGCCCTCGGGGGCATTAATGTGGTCGCCCTTGTCAAACCAGTTGCGCGTGATCCGCTCACCGGGACGCAGCTGAATGTTGAGCTGGTACCCCATCATGCCACCGTAATCAAAAACCTTGGCTTTCTCATCGGACCAATCATATTCCTGCATGTTTGACCACCAGCCATGCCATCCTGCCGGGTTGATTCCGTTGGCATCGTAAAAGGTACTACCCGCCAAAAGCGCCGGACCGTGCTTCCATCCTTCATTCGCTGAAAAAGCACGCAGTTTGGCACCGTTACCGCGCAGCTCCTTTGCCTCCCCGGGGTTCTGGTCGAACCAGCCCCGTACGTCATGGCGAACATCGTCCACACTGGCAATCGAGCCGTCTCCCTTCAGGAAGTAGTTCATCAACGAACCATCAATCAGATGCCAGGCACCCCCATAAAACACCTCCGGCACACTATGTGCATTGATGATACGCCCACGCGCTTCAAACCCGAGGTAACGCGCCAACGATTCACAGCAGGCCGAGGCGCAACAGCATTGGCCATAACCGTAAACATGGATAGTCTTGAAGATGTCATGCATATCACCAAGATACTCGTTTGGCGGAACGGTCTGATGACGGTACTTCACCACCGTTTTCCAGATAGCCAGCGTTTTTTCCTGATCGCTCATCCCCTGCTTGATGTACGTCTTACGCCAATCCTCGGGACTGGAGACGTCCTCAACCTTATCGGAAAGCACTTTAATGTGACTCACCACGACAGGGAGTTCCGCCCCATACCCAACGAATGGGGTTCCTGATATTGCGAACACCCCTGCGGCCAGAGCAGATCGCATCACTTTTTGCCTAAAAATATCCTTTGTTTTCATCAATTTATCCTCAAGTGGCTTCAACATGAGCCTTGTTGTTAGATTGATCAGAGTTATCAAATGATTGACCAACAGGTGGTGGCCGAAAACTCTCCTTGCCCCCCAATCGCTGCCACTCACGGTAAAGGACAAGGTAACATCCCAGGGCCAAGGCCTGGAACAGAGTGCTCCAGACAAACGCGAAGCGCAGGGCATAACTTCCGAAATGATTCTCCAGGGTACGCATCAGCCAGCCGGCCAGCAGTCCGCCAATAAACTGGCCCAGGATCATGCGCAACATCGATTGCGCAGCACAGAACTGACCATAGCGGTCACGCGGCAAAAGCGACATGGGTAACGCACTGTCAGCCACACTGAACAGCACCAACACCGGCAGGTTGAGCAAACTGCGACCGACCTCAACACCCATATAAAACATCGGACTGCGCCCGGGCATGAGGAACAACCAGGCAATCAACGAGGTGGCCACCTGCAGACTCAAGGCAAAGATCATCAGCGGCAAAGGACGATACCGGGAACCGTATTTGGCCGTCAACAAGGCGAGAATAAGGCCTATGAAACCGGTTCCCGCACCAATTTTACCCAGCAACATCAGATCCATCCCTACATCTTTGCGCATGGGGTTCATGAAGATACCCATCTGAAAGCTCATCCACATTGCCACGCAGGTGATGAAATAAATCACATAAAAGCGATGACTGAAGCACTCCATAAAGAGTGTCCGCATGGTGTTGCCAGTACGTGCCCAGAACCCTTCGCCTTCCCCCAGGGGAGGTGGTGGCGGGTATTCAGGCTCCTTGATATTCAGCAATGCGAGCGTGGCCGCAACCATATAAAAAATGGCCGTTCCTATCAGAATAAGCTTGGGGTACCAGAAATTCGTGGCGTGGAATTCAAAAAACCTCAGGTTGATGTTCAGAGGCCCCCAATAAGTTAAATACCCGTAAATAAACCAGCTAAAAACCATCTGGGCCAGTGTATAAGCGGCGCGCATATAGGCGGTGAACTTGATGAAATGGGACTCCGGCACGACATCGTTGAACAAAAAATAGAAAGTCGTACCGAGAAAGACATTGGAAACCGTGAAAACCAAAAACAAACTGCCGAACGTCCAGACGGTGACACTATCCACAGAGTGGCCCGGCAGAAACATATTCTGAATCCACGCGGCGATTTCATTGCCAAACGCCAAAAAAACGAGGCTGATGCAGGCTACCGGCGCTCCATAGAGCAAGAACGGAATACGACGCCCACGAGGCCCGCGGTGCCGATCGGATTTGATACTGATAATCGGAGCAAGAATGAAGTTAATGATGGCCGGCAAAATGGACATGAAAAGGGTAAAGAGAAAAGCATCCGCCTTGAGATCGTTCTTAAGACGGAACTGCAAAACAGGAGGAATGACCATCTCCATCAGCTGAAAACAGAAATCAAACCAAATCAGCCATAAGAATAGCGATAATAGCCCCCGTTTCGTATAGACAAGGTTGCCAACACGGTAGTTAGGAGTGGCATCCATTACAGGGCTTTCACCAATTTCCTGTATAGTGATGGGCGGCGCCCCTTGATCAACACACGCCGTTCCTTGAGTCGAGGGTGATTTAAATCAATCACCGCAGTGGCAATGCCCGGGCGATTACCGGTGTTGGCCAGAATGCAGCCATCGGGCGCGATAATGGCACTTTGCCCCGGATGACCGGCCTTGACCGGCATGCAGAAATTAGCCCCCGCAAAAAATATGGTATTAGCCAATGCCTGTCCTCGCATAAAGGCAAGCTGGTAGTCGGCCGTATTCCCCCACATGGTTGGCCAGCACAATAACTCCGCCCCCTTGAGCGCATAGGTTCGCGCCAATTCGGGAAAATTGAGATCATAGCAGATAGCCACAGCGACCCGCCCGAAATCCAATTCAAAAACAGACGTCTCATTTCCGGCCGTAAAAATGGAGGCTTCCCCGGGCGGCGGCAAGTGTGTTTTGCGATATTTTCCCACCAGAACGCCCCGGCGGTCGAAGATTGCCGCCGTATTATACAGATGAGCCCCATCACGTTCAAAAATGGGCGCGACAACATTCATGGAATACCGCCGGGCATAGGTCGCAACAAATTCAGCGATCTCCCCGCCCGGCAAGGCCTCACAGATTTGCCTGTAGGAAGCACATGTACCGATAAACGTCTGTTTCAGGCCTTTTGTTGCAAAACCTTCAGGAAGTAGTACCAGATCGGATTTGGCCTCACCCGCCCGTTGAAGCCATCGCCCGGCATGTTCCAGATTGCGCGTTTTCTCAAGCGGATGAGCCCGACTGAGAATTGTCGGCAAGATTAAGCTTGTGGTTGTGATGCGAATAAGTCGTGTGCGCATAGCGAGACCTGATTTTATTATAATTTCTCCGCAGGCATAGTGTAACACTCCATCTCAAAGGCTTCAGAATATAGCTCACTAATGTGCAACTCACCAGCCGTTCGGGCATTGAGTTGCATGACACGATCATCGAAACCGGATCCACGTGTGCGAAGATTACGCTGTTGCTGAGAGTCATGGAATCGCAACAGTTCGCCCTTCCACCGAGCTTGATCCGGGCCAAATGGCAAATAGACATCGGTTCGCATAGCTACCGTTTTGGCATCGCGATTGAGAAATGCGACGAAAGGACGCCCACACCGTGGTGCGGCCTGTTTGAAAAGGGAATGCATGGCCTGATGCCCACTGTTAGTATCATTGCCGTGAGGGAGGAAAACAAGGTCGGGTGATTTTTCCTGAAGCACCTTTTCGATTTTGGCAAGGTTGGCAGGATTATCAATTAATTGATCCCCCATATCATTATCGAACGACAGGAACTCCATGCAGGACTCCGGCAATCCAAAAAAACGCAAACTTGCCCGCTGCTCGCACTCTCTCAGATCTGCCTTCCCCTCAAGATTCAAACCAGGTCGATACTCATCCTCGACCCCACTCCCGGTTCTAGACACAACAACATCCAGAGTGTTCCCCTTCTGCATCAGGAATCGCAGGGTGACGCCGATGGCGTCGAAATCATCAGGGTGAGGCGCTAAAACCAGGAGCCGCAGGTGGGCAGGCCAGGGTAGAACAGCAATGGAACAGGGCCGTTTCTCCATCAAAAATGACATCAAGTTAAATGACATAGTCCGATCGTTTTTCTATCATATTAGGCGAAATGCAAGATGCACTGGTAGAGGAAACTCTTTACGAACATAGTTTCGCAAGGCCTCTTCGACCGGCTTCCCTGCTGCCAGCTTTCTTTCATAGTATCCGTACCAGAGTTCCGTAAGCGTCGTTTCCCCTTCGCGGATACTGACATAATGCCGATGAAAGACCGGCTCGACTTCGCTCAAACGGCCCATTTCCAGAGCAGAGGATGCAGCAAGAAGAACGATACGCTCATGCTGGCGAATCAACTCGGGAAGAGAAGCGAGAAAGGTCGATAAGCGCTCATGTTGCTTGGTCACAAGGAGCATTCTCGCCGCTTCGATGGCGAGTGGCGCAATTCTGGGACCAACCTCCCATGCCCTAAGCAATAACATCGCCGCATCAGTAGAGGGTGGTTCCGGCTTCATCCTGAAAGAAGCGGAAAGCCGGGGAGACGACGTACGGGCAGTAGCAATAGCCAGATTCCGAAGCGCCCATCCCGTCACCTGCCGATCAAGCGAACTTTCCCAAGCTTGCCGCGCCCCCACATAGTCGCGGTTCTCCATGCACATATTACCCAGGTGCCACCACGCCAACCAGTGATCTGAACGGCCTTCCATAATGGAACGTTTCAACAAGAACTGCCACTCCGGTTGAGTCATAAGATGCCCCGGCTCTTTTGAAAGCGGGAAATACCCTTCCTCCAATAATTCCACCCACGGCCGCTGTTCCTCGCCCGTTTCCCCGAAATCAAATTCAACGGGTATATTATCGGCCAAATGCAGAGCGGCTAGACGACGCCGTTCGAGCGCACCCCATCCGGAGCCGCGAGCGAGCAAATTCGATCCACTTTGCTTGGCAAGTTGACAGAAACATGCGTCAAGGGAATGGATCACCCGTTTAGGTAACCGCGCAACGAGATCAACTTCAACGCACCCTGTTGCTTCTGCCCAATCCTGGGAATGAGCCAGTTCTGCATCCACTGAAATGCTCCCGAACGCTTCCGTCCACTCATATGTCTCCCCCGCCGGCATCGGTACATGTTCCATCTGAGTGCGGGCAAGCCCCGCCTGGATCTCCAAATAGGCCCGTCCAGGAACAGAAAGAAATTCCTGCCAATGCTTCCCATCCGGTCCCCTGCCCCAGTAAAAAACTTTACGCCCCATCAACTGCGGGGTTGAAACATGAACGAAGCCCCGTCCATCAGCCTCGACCACAGCCTCCCAAGGCCGCTGGGCCGTCGGAATCCGGAAAAAGCACTCACGTGGGCGAGGCATTTTGCAGCCATAGGTCAAGTCATGTCCCTCTGCTTTCCATGGCGCACCCGACCGGGCCACAAGGGGGGCATCCAAGTCGGTATCCAAAATCGTGTCAGCCGGACAGAGCACACGGGTTTTCTCATTTTCCGGCAAAGCCATATTGGTCCACCAGTACATTGGAATTTCATGGTCATGTGGATTAACAATCCGGACATGGGTAAACAAAAAGCGTGATCCGGGCGGCAAATGAAAATCAATCTGGTAGGGGAAACATTTGACGCGATCCCATTCATAAACCCTCAATGCCGGTTCGCCCGTGGAGCCGGTAATACGGGCGGCAAATAATGGTGAACAGGTCAGATAATGATGGCCGAATTGACCGACATTAAATTCAATTCCGCCGCTGAACCAGGCGTTGCGTAATGCCAGGTTAGCAGGCTGAAAAACGGGATTACGATCAAGTAGTTCGCGTTGGGCCTCCTTGTCGAAAAGGGATAACAGGCGCCCGCCAAGCCCGGGCGCGACCATTGCACATAAATGTTCATTTTCCAATATTAGCACCTGAATATCGCGATCCTCAAGCTGACGATCAAATCCGTCTTGCAGACGATAAGGCAGAACACGATGCCCACAACGCCATCCAAGCCGTCGCCGATCCTCCTCATCCACCGAGACATCCACAGACATGGAGATATCATCAGCGGGCAACCGGAAGAAAGGCAAAGGATTTTCCGTACCCAAATTAGCACACGGTAGCGATAGCCTTTCTTCCCGAAGCGTCGTCATGGTAATGGTCTGGGCCTGCATGGATCAATCACCTCACCGCTCAGAACGCTTCACCGGCTGTCCGATCGTTGTGGGTAATTCGCTTTCCTTCCATTGTTTAGCATTGGGACTTAAATCTGCTTTGGGGGGCGCTTTACCATTGCTGGTGGGATCTGGCAGGGCAATCTTCAGATCAAAGGGCTCAAATTTGAATCCATCAAGCACCTGTACCTGGGTGACCCCCATACTCCGCTTCGGAGTAAGGCTGTATTTCACGTAACGCGCATCCACGGGAACAGCCAGCGGCAGGAAGAAATTATAGGCCTGTAATCCTTCGTAATCAGGCCACATAAAATTAACCGGCAACTCCTTCCAGCGCAGGTTGGAATCAAAAGCTCCGGCACTCTTATAATCTTTTCCATCGAGACTCGTGAGGACTTCAACCTGATCTTTGACCTCACCCTTAAGTGCATCCCATCCAGGATAACCGAGGACATGAATACGGAAGGCCGCACACTTCTGGGGAGCGCCAAGGTCAACCACGATTTCCGGGTGGGTACCCGCCTGATAAAGGGCTCCCATCGCATAGGTGCCTCCCCCGGTATAACTTGACCCAACTCTGCCAGAGGTGAGTCTCTTCCCTTCAGGATCTCCGGCGCCCCAGGTCGTTGCCGAGGGAACCGACACGGTGTATGGCTTTCCCGCGGCCAGATTCTTTCCGTAAGTGGCCCATTTCCCGACCCACTTTTCACCCCCGACATCCTTGCCATCACTATAGCCGTACTTGACCACACCCATCGCCCCCTTGGGATTCACAGTCAGGGCATCCACAATGGGATGATCAGCCCCCCCGACGTTAATGATATAGGTGCTTGGGAATTTATCCACCAACTGAACATGGGATCGCGGCACCAACGTGTAATCTTTCTGGCGTTCGCTCCAATTGAACGTCACCTCCACTGGTCCGCCACCAGGCATGGCCGGCTTGTGGTTGACCTCCATTCGAACCGCGTAAAGCCCACAGGCAGGAGCTTCGGTTGAGGGTGTTGTCAGCGCGTATCTGAACAGGACACTACGTGTTCCCGCCGGTATAACATCGACAGCTTCATAATGAATCACATCCCAAGGGGCCTTGGTGTCGGTCAGAGTGTAACTCTTGATCCAAGTCTTGCCGCCATCAAAACTGTGCGAAAAATCAATATGGCTCTTTGGGACACGGTTACAGAGACGCCCCCCATAAGTGATCCGTGTAATGTCGGTCGGTGCGTCGACTTTAAAGACCACATACCCCTCCGCATTAGGAGTGGCCGGGGTGATTGTCCCGTAGTAGCCGGGATTCTCATCCGCACACTTGATGTTCTTCTCGTCCACAGCAAAGGGTTTATAATGACCCGCCTGCAACTCAGGCCAGATAACAATGGATTCTGTCTGCTCGCCGATCCCAACATAAACCGTGTTCTTACCCAACTGCAATTGGGGTTGAGTCTTACTATTGACCTCAGTGATCGTGTCAAATCGAATGGATTTAAGTTGAGCATCTTCCGGCTTCGTCCTGGCCAGAAGGGTCACTTTTACCAAAACCTCATAGGCACCATTGACTTCATCTATCAATTTGAGATCGGCCTTAGGTTCACCGGCTTTGTCGCTTTTCCAGACCTCTTTCCATTGCATTCCGTTGCTGGTAGAGATGGCAATGGACAACCCGTCTTCAACCGTAGCCAGAACTCCCAACGCCTTGATCTTAAGACTTGTAATGACATTGGCTCCCTCAACCTTAAATATTGCCTCACCTGGTTTGCCCGCAATAACAGGCTGGAGCCCGGGGGCCAGAGCCCGGATGTTACCTGCACTATGGAGGGATCCGAGCAAATGTGCAGAGTCCAGAATGGGAATATAGCTGCGATCCCCATTGCCCCGGATGTGATACCGGACATTTTCCAATTCTGGATCCAAAGGCATTCCATCAACCGTTCCATTAGGCACAAAATATGCCGGATCGGCCTTATAGTTCCCCTTGTAAGTCAAAGCAGATGGGCTACTGGCATCCTGCCGCGCATAGTAGCGAGTATAGGCCTCACCATCACGCAGATTCAGAATGTAGCGATGTCCCCGGTCCTGATCATAATAGTATGTGCGATACTTGAGATACGCGGGCACAAAGTCATGGACGATCTGTTGCAAAGGACGGGCGTCATCAGCCCCCTCACAGAACCCGTCAGGACTGGTTCCAGTGACGGCATGATAAAGGGCAATATAGCCGAGCACTTCCTTGCCGCCGGTTTCCGGTCCAGCCATTATCTTGCCAATGTCTTCCACACTGGCCACGGTCTTGCCGTCGGGAAGCGTGTAATACATCGATAACGAATTGTCATAGTGGTGAAAGCCCCCCTCATACCACACATCACAGACGGTATGATTGTTAATATCGAAATAGCGACAGGGATACCCCATATAGTTCCAGATCGAACACTTGTTGCCTGAAATAGTCGAGCACATGGTGTAGCCATAATCGTTAAACTGCCGGATTGGATCGGTCAGGGGAAATCCATGCAACTTGATCGGCGTGGTCTGACGCCGGGCAATGTGCAACCAGTAGAATTGCGCCCACATCTTGTCGGCATCCTTCTCCCAGTTGCTGCACATGGAGCGCACCATGCTCTCCATATCCGAGTAATCCGGACTGGCATCGGTAACCACCTTAAGATTGCGGACAGCCGCATGCGACGAGGTCACCAGCCAGAGAATGGCAGCTACGCCAACAGCGAAGGCACGATAAACTTGAGATGTTTTCATTATATACTTTCTTTTTTTATCCGGTTTTCTCGCCCATTACTAATTCTCATATTTCAATGGCACAATCTCAGGCATGCCGCCATATCCGACAATCCGATGCCAGCATTCCCATACACCATGGTCAGACACATAGATCCAGACGTGAATGCCCCTCCCTAAACAGTAGTCCTGCAGTGCTGATTCAGGCAGTGCGTATTGGAGTGTACTAAGACCAGCTGAATTGCACCGAATGACACGCGTTTCACCATTACGCAACGGCACATGGACCAGCAAAAGAAACGCGGTGTTCCGACCTGTTAGCGCACTCGCATCCCTGCCATGCACGCGGAAGCCAGCCAAATCCAGTATCAAAGCGGCATTCGTCACGGCGGCGTCCCGGATTGCAGGAAACGGTACGGTAACCACTCGTTGCAGTCCGAACGATGTCACCCGCATTGTTTGTGGCTTTGAAGGTGCAGCAAACAGTGCGACTTCCGCCACCCGGCCAAGCGCCACTTCGCCGAAGATGTCCAATGGAATGGCGATCTCGTTGAGACCCGGCTGAACCAAATCATGAAGATTCACCGTCTGACGCCGACCGGTGACATCGGTAACCTTGACTTCAAGACTCGTCGGCCTGGTTTCTGCCTCGCAATTGAAGCTCATGCGGAGCAGATCATAGCCGAGCCAGTTCGTTACCGAGGGCACAATCCCGAGGCGAGGAAAAGCATCACCACGCATCGTAACCTCTAAAGCAGCGGACGCATTGATCGTAGCCGGTACCTGCAGTGCTGTCGCCCCATTGGCTGTACTCCACCTCGTAACTGTATCTGTTCCTGAGAAATCCATTAATGGCCGGTAGGTTGGGCCGTTACACTCAGAACGCACCAATCGGAAGTCATCAAAGATCAGTTTTGCCGTTGTTTGCAGATTGGCAAAGATACGGACGGCAGAAATACGATCCACATCCAAACCACGTGCCAGAAAACTTCCCTGCCTCAACGCAAGCAGCGTCATCTCAACCTCATTGTCACCGGGAGCAAGGCGATGCGCATAGACATCATCGTTGTAGCGTGTCGAAAAGCTCCGGCTACCGGTATCATCCACACGAATACTGACCGTCACTGCGTGCTGCTCCGCATTGAACACATGAAAGCGTAAAGCGACACAATCGGACCAATCCTGAGGCTTGGTAAACTCACAAATGATCCCCGGATATTTGCCGATTGGCAATGAAACGGCCAAGGCATGCCTTCCCTGTGATGCATGAGCACGTGTCACAGCCACAGTCGCTCCGCCCATACCAGCCCAGCCACCGGTCATGCCTCCCTCAAAATCGCTGCCCCTCCAGACCTCAGCATCCCTATGACTGCTTGGTGCCTGGCAACCCGTGATGAAGATGGCAACAGACCCGGCAAACGCTATCAGCCATTTTGCATGGGCGTTCTCAGGCATGATCATCCGCCCCAGCTGTATGTTATTCCCTTTTTTCATGCTGACTGATTACATCGGCGTACTTCTCCACCACGGGGCCGAAGTCGTTGTCCCAAGTTGTATACATGGCACCTGCTATGCCTGGTAAATCCCCGACACATTTCAGCCATACGCCGATCTTGTCCGGCTTATCACCGGAGAGAATCTGCTGATTGCCATGTTTGGCAAAAAACTTATAAGAATCGATGCTGCCACCATTCCAGTTTACAATTCCCACATCTGGCGGCAGACCTTCCCATGAGCCGAACCACCCACCCTTGCTCATATACATAATAAACGGCTTCCCGTTTTCATCCTTGTCGCGGGCATTATGATAGGGATCGAATAAATCGTTCCAGACCACAATCGATCTTCCGGGCGCCACATGTTTGATAATTGCTGCACAACGCCCGATATTATCCGCCAGAATCTCCCCACTGGTTTTGCCGCTCGTGGCACAAGGATCATCCCAGCCATTCATCCGGATCTCATCATGTGACATCATGTAAATATCAGGCTGAACAGTCTCCTTCACCCAACGGACTTGCTTTTCAATGAGTTCATAGGTTTTGGGTTCGCTCATGCATATATTGATATTGTTCGGTTTGCCACAGGTGCTGGCAAAATTGTAACTAGCCAGCACCTTATCCCCATCTTTCAGCCGGCTACCAGTAGGGATGGAAATTACTGGCGATTCATGCCAGTTGGAGAAATAACCGGGATTCGGGTCACAATCGAGTTTCGGATCCACCACCCTGTCAAAATCCCTGCCCTCGGAATACAGTATCTGACCATTAGCGCTTGTCACCTTCAGGGGCGTGCTGTCACGGCGGATAATATTGACGAATCCAGCCGGTTCCACCCTGACGTCATCAAACCAGACCTTGCCCTTCTTGCCGTTCCAACTACCGATAAGCAAAGTCAATGAGGTGTTTTCCAAGCTACAGAAAGTGGCATGATATTGCTTCCAATCCTGCGTGGGTTTAATAGAGGGTTGTTGCCAGTTAAGCAATTTCTCACCATCAAAAGCCGCTATACGCCAATCCTTACTGGCACAATCCTCCGTCTTAATCCAGACACTGACGTGGTAGTAATGCCAGGGTTGAACCGCGATTTTCTGCCGGAGCCGACCTGTCCCTTGCGCATCCTGCTGACGCAGGCAGGCTTTTCCTTCTTGGGCAACATGATCACGGAAAGATACGGTGCCAGGTTTCTCCACATCCCAGCCTGTCGGAACATCGCTTTTCCAATCCTCCAAGTTTCCGTTGACTAGTTTGGTGGTATCATCAAAAGGCACCAGTTTGCCGCCCTTAACGATAAATGAAGCGTTGCGAACCGGCATACCCTCCGCAAGATTGGGATCGTTCGAAAGCAAATAATCAGCGTACCCGAATGGCGCCACACAGGCGATCAACTCCATTCCTTCTTCCGTGCAAGCCTGGCGGAATCGTTTAACATTGGCCATAAGATCCGGTGTTGCCAGTTGGAATTTTTCAAACTTCACGTCAGACACTACCATACCATTGTATCCGGCCTTTTTAGCACGTCGCAATAACGCAATGGCGGCATCCGTGCGTTCATTGACACCAAAGTTTGCCATCACATAAACCCATTTCCTGCACGGCTTAAGTTTTGGAGCATCAGGGTCGGCTTTATTCTCCACCGCACCAGCTAGGCAGACCATCAGGCAAAGCGCAGACGTTATCCAATTGAGTTTTATTTGCATCAGTCATCTTCCTTCGAGCAAGCGTTTTCACTATCTATCCGAAAACAAGATGCGCCACTAAAGCTCATAAATCTATACACCGATTGCGCAATCAATAGTTCGGTTTTGCGACAGGAGGTCGGCCGATCAGGGTTCTTCCGCAACCTTCAGAACCGAAGACCCAAATGTGGTAAGATAGATATGACCCGGATCGCCCGCATCAAAGCTCACCCGCTGAATGCTCTGAAATGGGATTTTCGTAAACGGCACCCACGTCTTCCCGTCATCCTTGCTAAGATAAATTCCGTAGGCACCCTTTTCACCACTCTCCCCACAGGTAAGATAAATCCAACCCTTGTGGGTGGGATGATAGTAAGCGCCATAAAAATGATACTGCCCATTTGCCTGATAAATGGTCTGCCAGGTCTTGCCCCCATCGGTTGTGCGATGCAACCCGGGATCCAACAACGAGGTCGGGACCAGAATGGTCTGGCTGTCATCCGGCTTAACTGTAAAGTCCCTGATCCACGCCCATTTATTGACCGGTGCGATATTCACCCAGGTCTCACCTTTGTCCATCGAGCGATACAGTCCTACCCCCACAGTTGACTTTTTGTTTTTGGCCGTTGTGGCGACAAACAGAGAGCCATCCTTATGCAGCACCAGATTAAGACACCGTTTGGCGCCATCGGGATCCAACCCGTTGGTCATCGTAGTCCATGATGCACCCCCGTCGATGGAACGGATAACCCCGCGTTCGAACATCGAGACAAAGAGTGTGCGCTTGTCTTGCGAGCTTGAAGGGTCAATCGCAATGGACATGGCAGATCCATCAACCGGCAGGTTCACTTTCCGCCAAGTGGTACCATGATCATCCGAGACCGCAACGCCGCCACTGGAAATGCCCTTGCGTCTGAATATGAACTCATTCGGGATGTCGTGCATGGCGGAAAAGGCACCCCACACCCGACCACTCACCACCGGATCAAAGGCCAGTGCATAACAGCTGTTCGCCCATTTTCGAGGAATGACCTTTTCCAGATCAAACTGTAGCGGCATCCACATTTTCCCACCATCCACACTTCTCGCCAGCCCGATATCCGTATAGCAGATAAAACGGTTCAACTTGTCAAACGGATCAATGGTGTAGTTCCATGAACTGGTGACCACTTCGCCGCTATTGGCCCACTGTTTGCGCCCCCGCCCGTCCACCTGTCTGGTTCCGGCATAAGGAGACTGCCATGTCCGCCCGGCATCCATCGTGGTATGGATAAACCGTGACTGGTTCAAAATGACCATATCCGGGTTGGACGGATTAATTTCCAACCCTCTAACTTCGCCCTGCTCGCGCTGCCCCCAACTCTCGGTCTGCCAATCGGTCTCCACATTGCACTCGGCGTCGGAATCGCCGAGGCGCTTATCTGATTTCTTGAAACGCGGATCAGAAAAGAAGACATGTTGCCAGGCATCGCCGGCATTATCAGTGCGATAGATAGTCGTGTGGTTGGGCGGAAAGAAACTGGTTCCCCTGCAAAAGACGTAGGCCCGTTCTGGTTGCTTATCCGCACAGGCAATCCACCCATACGCCGGAAGATCACTCGCATATTCAGAACTGCGTTTGGTTGAAACGTTGATCCTGGGATTCATGCAACAGTCCCAGGTTTCACCGCGGTTCTTTGAGCGGAACATCCCTCCCACCAATTTTCCATCTTTCGTTTCACAGGGAACGGAGGCGTAAAGGATCGTGCATTTCTCATTCGACCCTCCAGCAAACCCTGAAAGTGTTTGTCCGGCAATTCCCTGCATCTTCTTCATAAATGTCCGGCCATCATCATCCGAACGGTAGATGCCGGCGCTGGTACCAATCCAGTAGACCCGTGACTGGGCCGGACTCTTCCTGTCTACCACCACCCTGAACAGATATCCGGGAACATCGGCACATTTCGACCAGGTATTTCCGCTATCCCTGCTGAGAAATGTATCGGTTTCTGTACCGACAAAAATCCGTTCCGGGCAGTCAGGATCAAGCCAGATGCGGACAACGACGGCAGATCCCCACGGCTGTTCGGTGCCCACATGCGCCCAGGAAAATCCTTTATCGCGGCTCACCTTCAGTTCACAACCGCGATTGATCCAGTAGATGACCTCAGGATGACTGGGATGAAAGGCAGCGGCAGCGCAGTGCGATCCTGCCAGTTGACTGAAATGAATGGTCTTCCACTTAAGTCCTGCATCATACGTAATGAACGCGCCGTCCATGTCTGTAGCCACGGTCAAAAGCTTTGGATCATGAGGCGAGCAGTTTCCCTGGAAAATGGAGCCCCCGGCGCTAAGTCCTATTTTCTCACATCCTTCATCCCACGCCACTTCTGAGGCATGTGTAATACTGACAGCCAGAACACCAGCAACAACTCCGTACCAGCAATAGCTTTTTTGCAGGGATTTCAGGAGATGATTGATTCGCATATTTACCTTTTTACTCAACGAATGGAGTACACCGTGCCCGGTGTCCCGGCCCCGAACTCATACGCTCCAACATCCACACCAATTCCGCATTGACGGTCATGTATCGTGGCGCGCTGATCAGTCGTCAGACCTAAAGGATTATTCCCATGATCCCGGCACAGACTGCCCAACTGAATCGCACAGGTTGGCGTCAGCCCGCCATTATTGGCCAGAGGCAGCAATTGCGGATTCAATGGCGATGCTCCTGTGCCCACATAACTGCCATTCGCATTCGGCTGGCCCGCCGTCATACCGCTGTTCGTGTTGTTCCCAATAAAACAGTGGTCATCCGCCAGCGCAAAACTACTATAGCCAACGTCCAGACTATTGCTCGCCGTGTTCCCCGCCACCAACGTACTGGCGGCACCCCACGTCCCATACGCATTATAGAGCCCGCCACCAAGCCCGTTGACTGCCGTATTGCCGGCAATCGTCGAGTTATAGAAACGAGTATACCCGGCATTGATGGCCACACCCCCACCATTGCCCGAGGCAACCGAGTTCCCAAATATCGTGCTGTTCACCAGCACATTCGTCCCAATCAGGTAAAGGCCACCTCCACTGCCGGGACTCTGATTCCAAGCTATCGTACAGCGCTCAATCAGCGAGGTACATGTGGCGACGCCCACACAAATGCCACCGCCCGGTTGGCCCGCCACCGTCACCACGTTGTTTGTCACCACACTGTCACACATCACCAGCGACGAGCCACCCGCATAAATCGCTCCACCCCCGTACGCTGACACATTGTTCGCCACCACACAGTTCGTCATCACCAATGCGGAGAGAGTCGTAACCCCCACCCCGGCAACCCCGCCATTGAACGACGCATTCCCAATCACCTCACAGGATTTCAGTGTCAAGGTACCCGTCGTCGTGGGTGTCAGGAACACCGCCCCGCCATAGTAACTCGCAGCCGCCCCATAACAGGTGTTACTTACCACCCGGCACCGCTCCAAAATCAATTCGCCACCCGTCAGAAAGACCCCGGACCCATGCGTAATATTAGTCACATTCCCATACCGGATCGTCATATCACGCAGCACCACCCCGTTACCGTTCAAACTAAACACACGGGAATCAAAAGGCGCCGCGTTATACACCGAGCCCGCCTCCACAATGGTCTGATCCTTGCCTGCCCCATTGATCGCCACCACCATGGGCCCGTTGCCACATACAATATTCGTCTCATCGTACGTCCCCGCCATCACGTTGATCACGTCAAAGGCGTCGGTACGAACCGCCGCGTTATTCAGGGCATACTGGATTGTCCGCCACGGATTCCCAGCCGTCCCATTACCCGTCGCGTTGTTGCCGCTCACCGATACCCAGAAGTTCGACGGCGCCGAACTCCCCACAAACGTTACCAATAGGTTGTTCCGGCTCCCGTTGGTTACCAGGGCCGATCCCCCCATCGTAAAAGCCGCATCATTGAACGTCAGACTCAGGTTCGAGATACTGTTCCCCACGTTGTTTGGCGACGCATTCCCCAAGAGCCCGAACACCACATGGCCTGCCGACTGCCGCACCACGCTCGCCGTCAGTCCGGAGGGCACATTGCCGGCCGTGACCTTACCGTTCGCCACGAAGTTCTCCCCGTTCGTTCCGGTAAACGTATCCCCGGCCAGCGTCAGCGTCAGCGTATTGCCCATGCTCCCGTCATTCTGCCAGTACTCCATAAAGTTCGTCCCGCTGTAGGTCAGGCCGGAGTTGAAATAATCAATCTGAAGATCCGCCCGCGTTGCATTCGTGACCGAGGCCGCCAGCGTGTTGTGGAAAGCCGTATTCTGAAAGGCGAGCCCCAGATTACTCACATTGCTGGAACTGTTGTGGAATAATGCCTTACCCATCAGACTTACCGTCGCATGCGTCAAATCCACCCGCTGCACCACGGCCGTCAATCCGGACGGAACATGCGACGCCAGCACCAGACCGGATGACACAAAGTCCTGATTGTTTGTACCGTTGAAAACATCATTTTGCAGCGTAAGAGAAAGGGTATTCCCCATGCTCCCGTCATTAGTTCCTGCTTCAGTGAAGACCGTCCCGCTATAGGCGAGTTGCACAGTCCCAACGATATCCGTAAATGTAATGCTGATGTTCGTAACAAACACCCCGGAGATGACGCCCGCCTGACCGTGGTTGAACGCGGCATTCTGGAAGGCAATCCCCAGATTGCTGATGTTATTTGCAGACGCATTTGAGATCGCCGCACCTGCGAGGGCAAACGTGGCATTGGAACTATTCACACAGGTCACCACCCCGGTCAATCCTCCCGGCATGTTCGTAAAGGTCACCTGGTTGGTGCTGAAGACACTCCCGGAGGTGACATTGAACGTGTCGCCCGTCAACGTGATCGAAATCGCCGTATTCGTGTCGATACGGCCGTCATTGTACACCGCATCCTCAACAAAATTCGTCCGGCTGAAGACCAGACCACCGGGTGGGGGATCCTGGAAAGTGATACTTAGGTTGGTCGTCACAGCATTGGTGATAACCCACGCATTGCCCCCAGTGAACGCACCATTCTGGAACGTCAAACCGAGATTACCAATGCTATTCGAGGCCGCACATTGCGTAGCATTACCCAGTAGCTGCACCAGCACGTTGGTCCCGGCATTCGTCACAATCATCGATAGCGCAAGACCCGCCGGAAGATTCGTCACCGTCACACTGTTGGTAAGCTGGCCACCAACCCCGCCGGTGAAAGTGTCACCTCTTAGCGCAATCGTCAGGCTATTGGTAACACTCCCATTGTAGGGCGCTGTATTACCGAAGAAAATGGAGCCGTTGTATGTCAAACCTCCCGGCGCCTGATTCTGATAGACCACCGCGTTGGTAAGACTGTTATTGACAACTTGCGCAGCATGGCCGCCCGTAAAGGCACCATCCCGAAAAGTAAAAATCAGGGACGATGTATTGTTTGCCGCCCCGTTCGTGGACACATAAGATGTGACCGTACCCATCAGGGACACCAGCACATTTGTGCCACCATTGGTTCGGACCATCGACACCAACAAGTCGGCAGGCACATTTGAAACTGCCACACTGTTTGTGATCTGCCCGCCATCCGTCCCCGCGAATATTCCATTTGTAATTGTGAGCACCAGGCTATTGGCAATGGTTCCATTGTAGGGCGCCGTATTGCCATAGAACGTCGTCCCGCTATATCCCAGCGACCTGACAGCAAAGGTCACCGATACGTTAAAATTGCTCCCATTTACCATCTGTGCCGCCTGGCCCTGGCCAAAGGCGCCATCATGGAAAGTGATTGTCATGGTGTTCGTGGCATACGAGGCGGCATTGCCGGTCAGCGCAAACACCACATTCGTGCCGTTATTGGTCCGCACCATCGACCCCGACAAACCGGCAGGCACGCCGGACACCACCACGTTGTTCGTGATTTGACTACCATCCGTCCCTGTGAATACATCGTTGGTGATGGTGATCAGCAGGCTGTTGGTGATACTGCCGTCCGTAGGTATCCCATAGAAATTCGTACTACTATAGGTCAATGCAACGCCCGCACCATACTCGAAGGCCCCAATATCAGCCGCTGAGCCCCGGATCCTGACATAGGGATCCCCACGCTGATCGTTCACCAACCCGAGCAGGTTATTCCCATGATCCCGGCACAGACTGCCCGACTGAATCGCACAGGTTGGCGTCAGCCCACCATTACTGGCCAACGGCAGCAATTGCGGGTTCAATGGCAATCCTCCCGTTCCCACATAACTGCCATTCGCGTTCGGCTGGCCCGCCGTCATACCACTATTCGTGTTGTTACCGATGAAACAATGGTCATCTACCATCACAGAACTACTGAAGCCGACATCCAGACTATTGCTCGCCGTGTTCCCCGCCACCAACGTACTGGCGGCACTCCATGTCCCATACGCATTATAGAGCCCGCCGCCAAGCCCGTTCGCCGCCGTATTGCTGGCAATCGTCGAGTTATAGAAGCGCGTATACCCGGCATTGATGGCCACACCGCCACCATTACCCGAGGCTATCGTATTCCCATATATCGTGCTATTCACAAACAGATTCGTCCCAATCAGGTAAAGGCCACCACCACTGCCGGGACTCTGATTCCAAGCTATCGTACAGCGCTCAATCAGCGAGGTACATGTGGCGACGCCCACACAAATGCCACCGCCCGGTTGACCCGCCACCGTCACTACATTGTTGGTCACCACACTGTCCCACATCTCCAGCGACGAGCCGCCCGCATAAATCGCTCCGCCCCCGTATGCTGACACATTGTTCGCCACCACACAGTTCGTCATCACCAGCACGGTATTATTCGCCATCCCCACCCCGGCTATTCCGCCATTGAACGACGTATTCCCAATCACCTCACAGGATTTCAGGGTCAGGGTTCCCGTCGTCGCGGGTACCAGATAAACCGATCCGCCATAGTAACTCGCAGCCGCACTATAACAGGTGTTACTCACCACCCGGCACCGTTCCAGAATCATGTCACCTCCCGTCAGAAAGGCCCCGGCCCCATGCGTAGTATTCGTCACATTTCCGTACCGGATCGTCATATCCCGCAACGCTACCCCGTTACCGCTTAAACTGAATACATGGGAATCAAAAGGTGCCGCGTTATACACAGAGCCCGCCTCCACAATAGTCTGATCCTTGCCTGCCCCCTGGATCGCCACCACCTTGCCCCCGTTGAGGATATTGGTCTCATCGTACGTCCCCGCCATCACGTTGATCACGTCAAACGTATCAGCACGAACTGCGGAGGAATTGAGCGCATACTGGATCGTCCGCCATGGATTTCCCTCCGTCCCGTTACCCGTCGCGTTGTTGCCGCTCACCGATACCCAGAAGTTAGACGGTGCTGTAGACCCTACAAACGTCACCAACAGGTTGTTCCGGCTCCCGTTGGTCGCCAGGGCCGACCCTCCCATTGTGAAGGCCGCATCATTGAACGTCAGGCTCAGGTTGGAGATACTGTTCGCCACGTTGTTCGGCGACGCATTCCCCATAAGTCCGAATACCACTTGCCCGGCCGACCGCCTTACTACGCTCGCCGTCAGCCCGGAGGGTACATTGCCTGCCGTGACCTTGCCGTTCGCCGCAAAGTTCTCCCCGTTCGTTCCGCTAAACGCGTCCCCGGCCAACGTCAACGTCAGCGTATTTCCCATGCTCCCATCGTTCTGCCAGGTCTCCACAAAATTCGTCCCGCTGTAGGTCAGGCCCGAGTTGAAATAATCAATCTGAAGATCCGCCCGCGTTGCATTCGTGACCGAGGCCGCCAACGTATTGTGAAACGCACTGTTCTGGAAGGCGAGCCCAAGATTACTCACATTGCTGGAACTGTTGTGGAATATCGCATTGCCAGTCAGGCTTACCGTCGCATGTGTCAAATCCACCCGCTGCACCACGGCCGTCAATCCGGATGGAACATGCGACGCCAGCACCAGCCCGGATGACACAAAGTCCTGATTGTTCGTGCCGTTGAAAATGTCATTTGTCAAGGTGAGCGAAAGCGTGTTTCCCATGCTTCCATCGTTTGCCGCAGACTCAGTAAATACTGTCCCATTATAAGTCAGTTTCACATTCACTGCGGGATCCAAGTATGAGATCACGAGATTGGTCTCCGCTGACCCGGCAATAACGGAAGCATGGGTATGGGTAAACGCAACGTCAAGGAATGTGAGCCCCAGATTTGTCACACTGTTCAATGCCGCATGGGACGCGGCCTGACCGATCAAGACGAACGAAACGTTGGTGCTGTTTATACAGGTTACTACCCCGGTCAGACCTGCTGGAATGTTTGTAAAGGCCACCTGATTGGTAAATACAGCGCCTGCCGTAACGGCGAACGTGTCACCTGTCAACGTGATCGAAATCGCCGTGTTCGTGTCGATCCGCCCGTCGTTATACACCGCATCCTCGACAAAATTCGTCCGGCTGTAGATCAGCCCGCCCGGCGGTGGATCATGGAAGGTGATGTTGAGATTAGTCGTCGCCGCCCCAGTGATAACCCCTGCATTATTAGCGGCAAAGGCACCGTTTTGGAAGGTAAACCCCAGGTTACCGACGCTGTTTGCGGCAGCATGCTGTGTAGCCTTACCCGACAACTGCACCAGTACATTTGTCTGGGCATTGGTGACGAGCATGGAAAGCGACAGGCCTGCTGGAAGATTGGTCACCGTTACCTGGTTCGTGATCTGACTGCCATTCGCAGGCAGAAAGGTGTCACCCGTCAATGAGATCATCACGCTATTGGTGATACTCCCATCATAGGTCACCGTATTGCCATAAAAATTGGAACTGCTGTAGGTCATCGTTCCCGAAAGGACGGGGTCGGAAAACGAGACGATCAGATTCGAGCACACATAACCGACCACTTGCGTCGCATACCCGTTGTTAGCCGTAAAGGCGCCGTCCTGGAAGGTGAACGTCAAATTGCTGATGCTGTTTACCGCCGCATGCTGTGTGGCGTTGCCACTCAACTGCACCAACAGATTTGTACTGGCATTGGTGATAAGCATGGAAACCGCGAGCCCAGCCGGTAAGTTGGACACTGCCACTTTGTTGGTAATCTGATTTCCCACACCACCGGTAAAAGTGTCGCCTGTCAATGTGATCCACAGACTGTTGGTGATGAGTCCATTATAGGGCGAGGTATTCCCATAGAAGTTCGTGCCGCTGTAGGTCAGCACCACGCCAGCGCCACACTCATAAGCCCCGATATCAGAGGCAGAACCATGCGCCCGGTCATAGGGATAGCCGCGCTGGTCATAGGTCAAGCCCAGAGGATTGCCCCCCTGGTTAGTACAGGGGCTGTCCCAGGCCAGCGCCATTGTCGGTGTTGGCCCGCCGTTATAAGCCAGCGGACTCAGTTTGGGAGACTGTAACTTAATATTGCCATAATCACTCTTCAGCGTACCGCTGCCGGTGCCTTGCACCAGACTATTGGAGAGAATGATGTTGGCGCCGTTAAAGTATTCATTCCCACCACCAGTCGCAGCATTGCTGGCAATGATCGAACTGACGATTACGAGGGTTGAGCCGGCATACACACCGCCTCCGTAACCGATTCCGGCATTATTGGATACTATCGTGCAGTTGCAGACTTGGGCGGTCAACGTCATACTCGCAGGAAAAGATAGCGCGCCCCCTCCACCTGAGCCTAGAGTGATATTGCACAGATTGCCGTAGAACGTGGAATTCTGAATCACACATTGTCCAGAAGCCTTTGCAATCTTGATAGCCCCACCAGCACCGGGGGTTGAATTCCCGTTGAAACAGCACCCATCAACGAACAGAGAACCGTCGCCCAAATACAATGCGCCACCAGTAGAGGTCGTTTGATTGGTCGGCCCCGTCGTATTGTTGGCTACGAGACAGTTTTTTAGTGTGAGGGCATTGGCGGCCGTGTTCAACTGAGCTATGGCTCCTCCATAGGCAGCGGTTGCGGGAAGATAGGCATCATTCATCTGTAGCACACAGTTCTGAACTGTGACCGTACCGGCGTTGTTGAGGATCGCACCACCACAATAGGAACCTACACCCACAGTACTGTAGCCGTATTGGACCGTCATGTCCTTGATGGTCAGAGCCTTCGCCGCGTTATTCATCTGAAAGATGCGATTGGCCGCATTACTACGCGTAGTAGCCCCCTGCAGGATCGTATTGGTCATCCCTTGTCCTTGGATGGTAAGGGACGTGGTGATGACAATCCCGCACTCCGTCTGAACATTGGTAACGATCTGAATGATGTCACCATCCGAAGCAACCGCAACGGCGCTGGCAATGGTTGTATAGTTCGGGGCCGCACCGCCTGCTCCTACAGTTCGCGTCGTCACCGCCGAAGCTGAAGCCCCAACAAATATTACCGGCGTTAGAAAGGCCAGCCTCCGAAGAAATCTAAGTATAGATAATGTCATACCCCCCCAGTCTATGTTCGGGAATACCTTCACCCCGACAGTATTTTAGAACACCCCCCGTATTGCAGATATACACAAACTGCGCATTCGATATGCCAGCTTTGCGCCACCATACCTCATCCCACTATGATACTATATTACAGCGGACATATTCAGCGATCTGCCGGACATTTCCGGAAGGCGTTTCATAAGGGAGTGCACCAGTCCCAAGGGAGACGTGATGTCGGCCAGCCGCCAACCGGCGCACCCGATCGACTTCGGCCTGAATCTGTGGCACCGTTCCTCCTGAAACAATTGATGGCGACATATTGATGCGCACCATGACCTCCGGATAGTGCCCCATGGCCTTCATAAAGGCCGGTTGATCTGTTTCAAACGGACAGACCACGTAATTCGTTCCAGTGGCCAGGATCTGTTCGAGTATGGGCAGCGTATCCCCCCCCACCACGCAAGGCACGGGATGGCCCAATACCTTCGCCGCCCCAACCAGCAACGCGCGTAGCGCCGGCGCCTCAACCGCCGAAAACTGCTCTGGCGAAAGCAACGGCGGTGCGGCAGCCGACTCGAAAAAAGCAATATTCAGGCCGCACCGCTGGATAGTTTTGCAAAAAGCCAGCTGCCCGGCCACCAATCCCGATAGCGCCTGTGCGGTTGCGGGGGGATCGTCCAGCACGGCGCAAAGCAGGGTGTTAAACCCAACCAGGTTGGACGCAATGGAGAACGGACCAGCCACCGGCACGCGTACATCCGCGTCGGGGAAGGCCACACGCAGACGTTGAGCCACTGACAGCACTATCGGAATGCGACCGGCTTGCTCGGGGTCAAATGGTTTGAGGCGTGCCAGGTCAACGATATCCACACAGGGATGCTGACTGATGGCAGGAATCCCATTGCCCTCCGGATTTTCCACCACGGCACCATAGGCCTCAGCCTCAAGATTGTAGATGTCCACACCGACAACCACCGGCTGGTGCCGATAGAGGCGGAACGCCGCAGCCTGCCCTGCATAAAGGAGATCCGCATCACGGGAGACCTCCCACGGAGTATGATCAATAAGCCGTGCGCAATGCTCGTAAACAGAGGGAGAGAACTCCACAAGTGATATCCTGATTAAGTTTTTGTAGCCCGACAAAACCTGTTGAAGAATTCCACTTCACGCCGTACGGCGGGCAAGAATTCAGCCGGGGAGACTTCAAACTCGCAATGAATGGAAACAGGGCCATTGTAGTTGACCACCCGGAGTTCCGAGAATACAGCCGTCCAGTCGACCATTCCTTCGCCTGCAGGGACCCAGTGGCTCTTGATCGAACCATGTCCATTTTTCGCAACGCGTTCCAGTCGCACATCCTTGGTCGCGACAATGGCCAGGTGGGAGCGCACCATGGCCAAAGCACTATCAAACGCCTCGCCCTCCACCACGAAATGGCCCGGATCGATATAGGCGCCGATACAGGCAGGATCGAACCCGTCAAGCAAGTGCATGATAGCGCCAGCATTGAGCCCCATACAGCGGTCACTATGGGTATGGTAGCAGATTTTCACCCCATATTTCCGGGCCAGTGGCTGCCAAGACTCGAAAATGCGACGGATACGATCCACTTCCTTCAAGTAGTCAAGCGTCTCCGGCTTGAAAAGAAAATAGCCCAGTTTGAGTAATCGGATTCCGGCCTTGTCCATGGCACTAAGCAGAGGTAGAGCCGTGGGATGGCTCGGCTCCAAGAGGTCAAAGTTACCCGTGATCATGGGGATATCCAAGCCCTGCTTCCGCATAAACGCTACAGCCTCAGGAAGTGCCGTGGCAGCATTATCAGGAGACACCGCATAGCCGGGGCGGACACAAAGGTCATAGCCGTCCAACCCGATCGATTGGGCCAGTTCCGATAGTTCCGTGATGCTTTTCTCTTTCAACATCTTGGAGAACAGAATGGTCTTCATCTTCGTTCCCTGCGCATTTCGAACACGACCCCGAGAATGTCATCAGGCTTGCCCAACATAGCCGCAATTCGTTTCTCCACATCCTGCAATGGAACCGTATGGGTGGTCAGCACATCCACATTCAACCGGCCCTCGGCGATTAAACGCAGGCAGAGCGCCAAATTTGTGCGCGTAGTCCATCGCATAAATACAGAAGGGTAGTCCGCGCCCTTCTCCCAGACGGGATCATGGTAGCCGGGTCCTGTCCGCGAGGCGCGCCGGATGTCGATGTTGGTCATCGATCCGGTGTATTGAAACTGCGGATTGCCCACCATGATCACCCTTCCCATGGGATGCGCATCGGGTGAGATCTTCATGGATGCCTCGATATTTTTCATGGCGGCATTGGCATCGCCGCCGAACGCCACGACGGCAGCATCCAAACCCATGCCACCCGTGAAAGCCCTGGTTTCAGCCACCAAGTCAGCCTTTCGAGGATCCGCCGTCGCGTCAATCCCCCATCGTTTGGCAATCTTGCATCGCAGAGGGACCGTGTCCCACCCAATGACGAAATGTCCCGCAATCTGGAACAACCGGGCGGTGAGTTGCCCTACCAGGCCCAACCCTGCCACAGCCGTATTCTCGCCGATTTCAGCCTCGGCACGGCGGACAGCATGCAATCCTGTCGCCGCCAGCATACCGTAGGTGCCCTGGGCCATTGTGACCGAAGACGGCAGTAGCACGCAGAGATTGTGAGGAACCACGACATAATCGGCGTGCTGTGCATAGCCAGCCCCGATACAGGCCACCCGGTCTCCCACCTTAAGCGATTTAACACCTGAGCCCAGCGCTATTACCACACCCGTATTTGAATACCCGAACGGCTGCGGCACGGCTCCCGACTGAGGATTCTCACGCTGGGCCGTGAGCCCGCGCCAACCGGCCAGCTCCGTACCAGGACTCACCAGTGAAGCGTAAACCTCGACCAGCACCATACCAGGGCGACATTCCGGAATCTGTTGCGAAATCAGGCCAATCCGTCCGTCACCCATTAGAGCCGCCATAATCCGGGATCGCGGACTTCGCCGGGTTGAGCGCCCATCTGTACTGTGAATTGTGTTTCGTTTGTCCAACATCCTATTGCTCCATTTGTTTTCTTATGGTGAATGATAATTTTACTTCACGATCAGCAACATGCCGCCGGAGGACAGCACCACACCGGCTCCATACTCATAAGCGCCGATATCTGGGGCAGAACCATGCGCCCGGTCATAGGGATAGCCGCGCTGGTCATAGGATAGCCCCAATGGATTGACACCCTGGTTTGTACACGGGCTGTCCCATGCCAGCGCCATTGTTGGCGTTGGCCCGCCATTATAAGTCATTGCCAGGAGCTTGGGGTCCGCCCCTTTGATGCAATTATTAGTTACGACAGACGTGTAACTGCTTAACTTTTCGAAGAGGCAGTTCGTCAATATGGCTGTCGCGCCACTAACATAGATATCCTGGCTTAAAGAATCAGTATTACTGGCCACGATACTGCTTGAAAACAACATACTGCCTGCGGAATTATTGACGCCTCCACCATAGGAAGTTGTACCGGTTGCAGCATTGAGAAAGATCGTGCAATTGTAGATCGTACATGTCGGGGCTGCTTGCGACCAAATCCCCCCTCCCTTAGTAACGGACGTGTTGTTGTATAGGGTGGAGTTCATGATCGAATTCACGCTAACCCCTACGGTGCCGCCCCTAAGGGCAATAGCCCCGCCAAAACCGCTTGAACCATTTACGCCGCATACACTGTTTCCCATGATGGTTGAACCGTCAACCCGCAATGATCCATCGCCAACACAGATGGCACCGCCCTGTCCAGCGCCGAGCCCCGTCACTGAATTACTGGCAAGCAGGCAACTCACGACGGCGATACTATTGCTACTGCAACTGTTGATCTGGCATATAGCGCCACCTAGGAAAGTAGTTGCGCTATTTGTGGTTACGCAGTCGTTCCAGAGCAACGCACAGTTCGACACAACGATCGATGATCCCGCCGCGTTTTGATTCATACTCCCTATGGCTGCACCGCAATACCCACCACCTGAGTAGTTGTTGGTTAAGCAACCGTATTGGATCGTCATGTTCTGGAATGTGACCCGCCCGCCTGCTACAGCCACTTTGAAGATTCCGTTGGTTGCCGCATAGCGGCTTGCCGCGCCCTGCAATATGGTATTGGCAACTCCTTTGCCTGTGATGGTGAGGTGAATCCCTGATGTGCCGATAGAGATACCACATTCCGTCTGAATGTTGGTCTCAATGCTAATAATATCGTTATCTGCGGCAGCCGCGACGGCGCTGGCAATCGTCGCATAGTTCGGCGCCGCACCGCCCACTCCAACCGTCCGCGTCGTCGCCGCTGATGCGGAGCACAGCAGTCCCGAGAACATTGCAGCGCATAATAAGCGCCACACTTTTTCCAAAATCCATGCTGATTTCATAACGTCCCTTTCGTGCAAATCAAGTTCACACCCCACCCTTTGCGTAAATCCCACATCCGACTGAGCAAGAATAGACGGTGCGAATTGCGCATTTAGCCTACCGAGTTTGCTGCGTTCAATATCTATTGTATTCCCTCCGTTTCAATTCGCGCATAGCGGCCATCGCAGTAGCATGTAACCCTTGGCCGCTTCGACTGGATCGATCAATCCTTTTAGACAACAACCGCTCAACAGTGACCCCGTGAATGGGAAATGTTACAGGCCGATTCAGATGTCCTGACAGGTAGGCCGCATTTGTCATCTCTACCTGGCGAATGCCATCATCAGCATCGGCCACCATCGGCGCCCCTTTGAGCACATGCCGTGCAAAGGCGTGTGCAACCTGGATATGATAATCATCACGTTCTGCATCACAAACAACAGGCTCCCATGCGGCATTCAGCAACCCGGCTTCGCTACCTGCCTGAGGAGAATGCAACAAGTGCTCATGTAATGACTTGGGAAGTCGGGCCATCCGTAATCCTTCCTGCCCTAATTCGAGCGAGGCTTTCTCGCCAACCAGCAATAAATGTTCTACACCCGGCGCCTGGGCGGTGGTCACATATAAATGGCCGAATTTACCGGCATTCTCATAACCATACAACATCTCGGCGGTATTCTCCACCTCAATCTTGTGAATCCGGGTGGCAAGACGTGCATACACAGACGTGGGCATTCCCCCCAGAGCAATAAACAGGTCAAGCGTATGCGGAGCCTGATTCATCAGCACACCCCCACCTTCCCCATTCCATGTTCCACGCCAGGGACTGACAGCATAGTAAGCCTGAGTGCGTGTCCAGGAGGAGCAGGTTGCCTCAACTCGGACGAGTTCTCCGACTTTTCCAGTCGCCAATAACTGGCGCATGCGTTTTACGGCTGGCCGCAAGCGCTGCTGGAACATCACCCCGAGCGCGACCTTATGTTTCCGGCAGGCGGCAGCCGCCTCCCGCGCCGGCCCCACAGTGACCCCGAGCGGTTTTTCGGAAAGGACATGCAGCCCGGCCCGCGCCGCCTGAATCGCCAACGGGGGGTGCAGGAAATGGGGAGTGGCCAAGATCACCGCATCACACGTACCCGAAGCAAACAACGACTCCGCACTGTGAAACCCCGGAACCCCTAATTCACGGCTCAACCGGTCGGCATTTTCCGCATTGGCGCAGGCTACGGCCCCAAGCACGCAATCCCGTGAAGCGGTACCCGCCAAACCCCGCGCGTGTTTTTCTCCAATGGCTCCCAGCCCAACAATGCCGAAACGTAATGCACTCATGGGCAGGACTATGAACAAACCCACGCCCATGGTCTATGTACGGATTGCGCATATAATGACTCTATTTTGCGCCAACGATGGTCAGGGATTAATACTGACTGGCCGGGAGTAAACCACCCTAAGTTCCCCGGTCGCAAGTATAGTGTCATGCATGGCTGCCAACAGTACTTCCCGGCTGACCTGATCGGGCGCTACGCTGATTCTGGGAGCCTCAGACAAGGCATAAACGGTGTAGACGTACGTTTTGGCACCGGGGCCCTTGGAATGGGGCGGCGCATAGCCGATGCGATTATTGACACTGTTGTTGCCCAGAACTCCCACATCCTTGACGTTTCTCGGAAGGCTCCGCGTCTCCGGCGGGATGTTGTAGAGAACCCAATACCACTTCGTTTTCCCCTGGGGATCAATGTGATGCATGATCACGGCCAAACTCTTGGTTCCCGCAGGCACCCCGCTCCATTCCAAAGGCAGCGTCGCGCTGGCCCCATCCCCCGTGAAATCCTTCGGGAGTTGGCCGCCATCAGCCACGGCGGGGCTCTTCAAGGCGAACTTGGTTGCGAGACCAGGTTGTAACATGGCAGAGGCCCCGAACAGGAAGTCCGTATTCGGAATCGCCGGCAGGGTCTGCATGGGCGAAGAGTAGAGATACGCAGGAGCGCTCTGATAGCCATCCAGATTGCGGAGTTTCTTCATGGCGGCCCTCTGTTCCGCTGTAAGGGTGCGGTTCACCTTGGCGAACGCCATGGCATACATCCATGACACTTCCCCGTCCAATTCACCATACCGCCGCCCAAGCGCCAGCACCTTCTGTTTGTCCGCCAACCCGCCGGCAAGGAACTTTCGCAGTTCAGTGGACATGGCCGTCCTGACCTTGACCATTTCCGCAAGTGGCTTCTTCTGAAGCTCAGTGATGGAGGTGATGTTTGCGCGCTGTTCAGCGTTCAGTAGATTGAGGAAACTTTCCCCACTGTCACCTGTAACCGCGGTACTGATATCAAAATTCCGTTTTCCCATTGCCGGCATATCCTTCATGAAGAACCCGCCAAAGTAGGTGCCGTGCCGCTCCGGACAGAAATACACATCCGCCGTGACCGAACCGGCGGTCCAACTGAAGAACTCGCTGGCATAAGTCATATAAGCCACATTGTAGAACTTCGACACGCCTGCGGCAGGGCGCTTGAGCAAGCTCCGTTCATCCAATTCCGGCCAGGTGCTGAAATCGCCGAACTTCATCTTGGCCAAATAGCTTTTCTGGTCAGGGGTGAGAGACGTCACCACTTTGCCGAACATTTCTGCCCGCCGGTAGCTCAACTCGGCATCGTAGGCGTAGAAATCACCGACGTATCGGATGACGGCATCACGGTCCAATCCGGTCGTACCCTGGGGGATTTCCCCATCCCGTTCCCGATGGAAAGCCTTGATGAGCGGCATGCGTTTGAGCGCCAGCTGTTCGAACTGGGGGGCTTGTTCAGCGGCCAGTTCTTCAAAGAGCTTGCGCTGGCCTTCATTCAGGATATGCATGACATTCGCGGCCACGCGACTAAGAAAAATCGGATTGTGCCCCTTCTCGGAAGCGTCGATGTCTCTCATATACTGGAAGCCGAAATAATCGCACACCTTGCCCGGCGGCATGAACGTGGCACCCCCAAAGTCGCCGGTAAGGAACGCCAACCCGCTAAAGGCGATGGTGCTCAACTGCGCCCGGTCGGAAACGGCCTGTTCAATAGAATACTTACCGCCCCCTCGGTCCCCCATCGACTCGCTCTGTCCCGACTCGTTTGGCCGCTGATCCGCCTTACCATCCCGCCCCGGAGGAGGTGCCAGATCGCGTAATTTGTCAGGATCGAAACCTGCTGCCTTGATGGAGTCTCCCATGGCCGGGCCGCCCCGTATGTCTGCCTGCCGGAAAGCCTCATGAATAGCTTTGGCTTGCTCTGCAGTGAGCGTGTTGGCGTCATACTTCGACAGGATGGCCTTGACCTGGGCAATCTGTTCAGCCGTGAGCACCTCATCTTTCCGCGGTTCTTCCCGGGGAGGTGGTCGCTGGCCATCACTCCGCGGTTCTTCCGTCTCTTGCGCAAAAACCTGCATTGTCGCAGCCAACGCTAATCCCATCATCAAACATGTCAACCGCTTCATTGTATCGTCCCTTCCTTGTTCGTTTCTCTGTTTGTCGCACAATGCAATTAAAAGGTTACAATTCATAGATATTCCTGATTACAGAAATGTCATAATATTGATTGACTGCTTTGAACGGTCAACCCACAGTGGCAAGGCATTGGAATGCATGATATTGCAATGAAATGGTGGTTTTCGCGGAATGTCCGAAAAATCCGCGCATCGTCGGTTAGGCCTTTACTATCCTTACACTCCAACTTTGTTAACCAATACACCTCCTCCGTACCTCCACCCTGCGCCATCCCCTAAATCCTCTCCATCATCGCATCCAACCTCTTTTCCCCACCCGCTTCCAGCGGTACCCCCACCCCTGTCGCCAACAGCTGGGAATCAATTCTGGCGCGCAGCAACGTGTTGGCATCCACCATTTGTTCCGCTGTCTGAACAATGGGTTTCATATGGGGTGCCAATTGCCCCATCAGACCAATCAAGACCTTGGTCGCCTCCTGATCCTGCGTCCATGCCTAACCATGTATTCCGCGGCTTTTAATAAGCAAGTATTCCTGATCCCGCATGCCCGTATGGTCAAACAACTGACTTTCGTTATATTTTAGCAGATTGTTGCTGATGGATGCCGGCCTCAACTTTCCAGTCGCCCAAAGAGTTGCCTGATGGCGGGGTCGAGATTAGTGGCGGAGCGCGATTAGTTGCTACCCTGTTGCGTATCAGCAGTGTGGTCGTAACTGATGGACTCAAGTCGACCATTCTCATTGGCGCGAACCCTCCGGGTCGCGTTTTGGAGGCGAATCCAAAGGAGGGATCATCGGATTGCGGGAAGTGGACATAGCCCAGTGAACCCAATCAGGTCGGACAAGGCATGCCGTGGCCAAATACAGGCCATCACCCGCCCACGAGGCGTGCACAAACCGCCCAGTGCGCCCCACAAAGGATTACGACCAATCGAGCGGGCTCAGGGGATGGGGTCAACCATCGACGGCACGTGAGGCATCGCGGGCAGTCACAAAGGGCAGAAAACTTTCCAGTCGCCCGGAGAGTTGCCTGATGGCAGGGTCGAGAGTTGTGACAGATCCACCTGGCGGCAGTAATGGGATGTCCGCCCTGTTCGCCTCGCCAACGGCATGGCTCACCGGGAAACGCTCTGAACGAAAGAGATAGTTTATTGCGTTCTGGCGGTAAAGCGTGGTATAGTCTTACCAGTAAGACAACAAGGAGAAGAGGCTATGAATACATTTGCAACAACACGCATGTCATCCAAGGGTCAAATTGTGATTCCAGAAGATGTCCGCAAGCGTCTCGGTCTTGAAACCGGGGCACAATTCCTCGTTGTCGGCGAAAATGACGTCGTCATTCTCAAGACCATCGCGATGCCGTCCATGAATGAGTTTGACGGGATTATCAGCCGTGCCAGACAACAGGCCAGAAGCAGCGGAATGAAGCCCGCTGATGTCACGGCAGCAATCACCAAAGTCCGGAGTCGTGGATGAAGATTATCCTGGATACAAACGTATTTATCTCGGGGGTGTTTTTTTCCGGCGTGCCGCACGCCATTCTGGATGCCTGGCGCCAGAATAAAATCACTCTGGTCTTGTCCGAAGAAATCCTTGAAGAATACCGTCGTGTCGGAGATGAACTTGCGCGGACATTTCCCGCTGTTGATCCCCGTCCAGCTCTGGATTTGGTAGCCATCCATGCCAAGATTGTCGAGGCGCCACCGTTGTCGGTTCCGGTTTGTACGGATCCCGATGATGACAAGTTTCTGGCCTGTGCCATCGCCAGTAACACGAAGATCATCACAAGCGGCGACAAAGCACTTCTCCGCACATCCGGATATGCCGGTATTGAGGTCATGACGCCCCGGGCTTTCGTTGATCGTTATCTGTCAACGGCGCCATAATGCCCTGCTTCGAAAATGGAAGTCTCCGGCACCTTCACCGAACCTTCACCTAAACTCCGATTAATTATTTGTATTTATTTACAATGAGTTGATTTGGAACGGGTTGCGAAATCACAATTCAAGTTGGAGGAAAATCCCTCCCTCTCCGCCACTCGTCGTATCCGTCGAAGGACTACAGCGAGATAATCGTCACACCATCGCCACCGGGGGTTTGGCCGGGTTCGCCCAGCCGGAAATGACGGATTCCCATTTCCTTGAGACGCTGATGCAGGGCTTTCTTCAGGGCGCCAGAGCCATGTCCGTGAATCACACGCACCTCATCCGCATGGCCTAACAGAGCGTCGTTCAGGAAATGATCCAACCGCACAAGCATCTCTTCAACCCTCAGGCCGTGCATATCAATTTCGCGCGCCACAGCAGGACGCCGGACGGTCGGCATAACGGCATCCCGCCGCCCGCGCACTTTCGCTTTTTCCCGACCGGCAGCCAAGCAGGAACGCTCAAGATTGAATCGCACCTTGCCGAGTTCAACTTCCGCTCTGCGCCCATCATCACTTAATGACACAATCGTCCCGTGATCTTTCAACCGTTCAACCCATACACGACCGCCAATCGTCATGGCCGCCGGACACGCCTCTTTTTTGGACTTCTGCGTCATGGGCTAGTTCTACCGTTCTTCAAGCCGGAATTCAAATTGTAGATTCATGCCAGAAGAAACCGGTTTGCCGTCCTGTTCCGCAGGTTTGAAGCGAGCGGCTTTGGTTGCGGCCACCGCAGAGGCATCCAGCACCGGATGCCCACTGCCCGACACCACCTCTGCGGCGTCCACTGCGCCTTTGGCACTCACCCGCACCTGCACGGTCACCCGACCGGCCTCACCACGCACCCTGGCCCCATAAGGGTATTGAGGTAGTATTTCAGAAAGCGCGATAGGCCGTCCCCCTCCTCTGGCCTCACCCACCGGGCTAGCGGCTGCGGCCCCACCCCCGGTTGCGGCGGTCCTAACCAGAATCTCCGGCATGACCGGCACCCACCGGGCCGTCTGGTCCGGGCCCTGGACCCGGGGGTCAGGGACCATCGAAGCCCGGGTCGGGGGCTCTCCGGGCGCCGGCGCTGACCGTGGTTCGGCAGGAATTACCGCCAGGGCTTGTTCCAGAACCGCTGGCTCAGAGGACGGGATTTGAGAAGCCACAGACTCAGTGACATCCAATTCCAGGCCGACAGGAACTGGCCTCATGCGGGCCACCGGCCAATAGCATACTGCCGTTAGCATTATCACCCCCGCAAACGCATGCAGCAGAAGCGCAATGATAAACGCCCGACGGAGTGTCGGGCATGACAACGGGCTGAGGTTCTGATTTAGTGCAGTCACTTAGAAGGTCACTTTGACGCCCCCGTAGCCGGCGCGACCAGGGCTCCCATAGCCAATGGCCGGTTCGTACTCCTCGTCAAACAGGTTTTCCAGCCGGCCGAACAGGGTCATATTCTTACGAACGTCATACGAAGCGTAAAGGTTCACCAACACATACCCATCCAGGGGGGTTGCCATATACGTTGCAAAATCCTCATCCATCCGCTCCCCCACATAAATCACGCTCACCGTACCCTTAAGTTTAACGGTAACGTCATAAGTGGTGTCGAGGGAGGCTTTATTCCGAGGCCGGCGCAACAGCTGCTCCCCGGTGAGCTTGTTTTCTGTATCAGTGTAAGTATATGCCGCCCTCACAGACAGATCTTTCACCAGCATCGCAGTCACAAAAGCTTCAACCCCATGGGCTTCAGCCTGATTAACATTCCCGTATTTCATGGTAACGAAGTCGTAGTCAATCAGGTTATCAAACTGATTCTCGAAATAGGTGACCCCCACGAGAAACCGGTCCCCCTCTATTTCCTGCTCCACACCGGCATCCCACCCCTGACTGCTCTCCGGGTTCAACTCCGGACTTCCGTAGGATGAATACAGCTGAAACAGGGATGGCGCCTTGAAGCCGGTGCCGTAAGACCCCTTGAAACGAGTCCCCGTGGTGGCGACCGCATACGATGGGGCCAGACGCCAGGTGCTTTCGGTCCCGAACGAATCATAGCTGTCCACGCGCCCCCCCGCGGTGGTGGTCAGAGGTCCGGTGGTGAGGATATCCTGCGCATAGGCACTTTGGTGACGCGCCGTCTGGCGTTCAAACTGATCCACATAACCATACGACTCATACGTTGACTCCGCCGCTTCCTGCTGGGCCTCAATCCCGGCCGTGACAATATTCGCATCGCCCATGTAGAGATCATTCTGCCATTCAAGCTTCTGAAGCAGGCTGTCGAACGTCGAATTCCCGATCGAAGAAGTATCCTCACGGCTTTGACTGACCCATGACCCGCCCACGCGCGGACGCCATTGCCCATTCAGCAACTTTCCTTTCCCCTCCCCATAGAGCGACAACAAATCATAGGCGCCCTGATTGTCGCCATCCACCGGCCGGCCATTCATGAAATCATCGTATCCATAGTCCGCCTGATTCCAGCGCAGGATTACATTGGCCTCGAATTCATCCGCCGGAGTCCACCCCAACCGGCTTGACAGTTCAGTGCGTCGATACCCATCCTTCTCGGGGTTTCCATTCTTCTCGGCGGCACTGGAAATGCCATCCGAGTCCTGGCGGGACACCCCCACCGAGTAATTATAGTTCGAGGTGCCGCCCCGGACGGCCGCCTTCTCGTTAAAGGTATTGAACGAGCCCGCCTCTGCAGACACCTCGCCCCCTACTGGCCCCGCCCCTTTTTTGGTGATGATATTAATCACCCCGCCAATCGCATCAGCCCCATAGAGCGGGCTCTGTGGTCCCCTCAATACTTCAATGCGCTCAATATTCTGAAGCGGCATTTGGGACAGGTCAGCCCCACGGCCCAACCCGGCCGGATCGTTGAGCTGCACGCCATCCACCAGGACCAGTGTCTGTTCTGAGGCCGCGCCACGGATAAACGTCGACACGGTCCCTCCGGCACCGCCCAACTGAACCACATCCAGTCCGGGCACTTCCCGTAAGGCATCCACCACCGTGGCACATTGCCGCGCCGCCAGTTGGGCCTGATCCACCACCGTCAGCGAACTTCCGACGGTCACCAGGGGCTGTGCCACCCGGGTCGCCGTAACGACCACCTGCTGTTGCGTCACCTCGTTCGTTGACGCCGCCCCACTCCCTTGCAACCCGCCCACCCACACCAATCCCGCCACTATCATCCGTTTTCTCATTTTCCAGCTTCCTTTCCGACCGTTAACACCCGACACGGCAGGTCACACAACCTGCTCCGGACTTATCCCCCCATCGCCTGTTGCTCACGGTCTCTCAACGCATAAAAACAAAAAACCCTTTAATCTTCCTGATGGAAAACTAAAGGGGCTGATGAGTTGTTTTACGCCTCATGACTCTTCCATCGCGAAAGAGAGACGGATCCCTTGTTGAGGGATCTGTCCATTGAGCATGAAGTAAAACGTCTTCTGACTTCCGGCTTCAGACCTACTTCCCGCCTTCCCCCTGCACAGGCAGGAGTGGTTTTAAGGGTTTCGTATCCGGTTACAGCGGCGCGACCGCGTTCGAATTTCACGAACTTCCGTACTTACTTCACGGCTTCTGGTTATCAAAGAACTGCGCGCAAGGTATCACGTTTCCCTCAAACGTCAATAATCCGTTGCGCTGAATTACGGATAGACCCGGCCCATGGTGCGCGGAAACGCAATGGTCTCGCGGACATGCTTGAGCCCGCACAACCAGGTCAGCGTCCGCTCCACTCCCAGTCCAAATCCCCCATGCGGCACACTGCCATAGCGGCGGAGGTCCAGATACCAGGCATAATCCTCGGGCCGCAAACCCTTGGACTTCATACTCTCCTCAATCACACCGGAATCCTCCTCCCGCTGGCTCCCGCCAATAATCTCACCATAGCCCTCCGGGGCCAGCAGATCGAAGTTCCGCACGGTGCGGGGGTCATCCGGGGACACCTTCATATAGAACGCCTTGGCGTCGCGGGGATAACCGGTGACGAAGACCGGCCGGTCGAATTGCCGTGATACAATCGTCTCGTCACTCCCCCCCAGATCTTCCCCCCAGGCAAATGCCTGAGCCAACCGGATATGTTCAGGACGGACCAGGATATCCTGCTCACACTCATGCACCTCCTCGCGGAGTTCCCGGACCCGCGTTTCCTGTTGCTCCTGCTGCCATCCCTTTTTTGCCTTGGCCAGCAAGGCCTCCGCCGCCTCCAGGTCCGACTGCAACCCCTGCAGACGCCGCTTTTCCTGATCCAGTTCCTGTTCCAACTTCTGGCGCATGGGCGCCCCCCTTAACAAGTCACCGGCCTCTGTATAGGTGATCCGCGGAAACGGCTTCACGATTTTCTCCAAAGCGGCCACATCGCGCCCCAGCACGGCCAGGTCCTCCCGGTTCTTTTCCAGAACGGCCGCCACAATGGCGCAAATCATATCCTCCGCCAGCGCCACCACCTCGTCCAGCTCGGCAAAAGCGATTTCCGGCTCCACCATCCAGAACTCCGTCAGGTGCCGGCGCGTTTTGGATTTCTCGGCACGGAACGTCGGCCCGAAGCAATAGACCTTCCCCAATGACATACAGGCGCTTTCGAGATAAAGCTGGCCCGTCTGACTCAGGAACAGCTTCTCGCCAAAATAATCTACAGGAAACAGGGATTGCCGGTCTTCACCGGCACCCGGCACTAAGATCGGCATATCCACCAGCGTGAATCCATTTGAATCAAAGAAGTCCCTAATCGCCCGGATCACAGTATGGCGCACCCGCAAGATGGCGGCAGGCCGCGGGGACCGGAGCCACAAATGCCGGTGATCCATCAGGAAATCAATTCCATGCACCTTCCGGCTGATCGGGTAATCCTTTGAGAGCTGAAGCACCTCGATGCCCGTGACGGCCAGTTCCGCCCCGCCCGGCGCGCGCTCATCCAGACGGACCATGCCGGTTACTGTCATCGAAGACTCCTGCGTCACCTCATTGGCTTTGGCAAAAGCGTCCGTCACCGCCCCCTCTACCACACACTGACACAGTCCGGTCCCATCGCGCACCAGCAAAAAGACCACTTTCCCTCCAGCCCGCTTCCCGTGCAACCATCCACGCAACCGCACCGTCTGCCCCGCCAGCGATTTTAAATCGCGGATGGCCGCTGTTAACATTGATTCCACCATAAGCGCCTCCCTGTCCGTTAAATATGGCCCTCACCTTATCGCATGCTACCGGAAAAGCCAATCCGGAGAGAAAGAAAGCCGATTCTCCTTCACTTTTCTTGTGATTCCCGATAGAGTGCCCCCTTAATTCATGCAGTTCCTCTTCCGGCCGGGTGGCGACGAAAGGAGCATCAGGTGGAAATAGTGTTTGACACATCCCCCCGAAATGAAGTAAACAAGCCCGCTTTTTATGGCCTGAAAGGTTGAACAAAGAATGAAGACATCTCTACCCAAAGAGAGCGAAATCAAGCGTAATTGGTTTATTGTTGACGCTGCAGAGAAACCCCTGGGACGCATGGCCGTCAAGGTGGCGAATTTGCTTCGTGGGCGTACCAAGGCGACATTTACGAACCATATTGATACCGGTGATTTTGTCATCGTTATCAATGCCAAGGACGTAAAGCTTACCGGAACCAAGAACGAAAAGAAGATCTATGAGCGCTACACCGGCTTCCGGGGCGGCCATAAGACCACAACAGTGGCGGCCATGCGCGAGCGCCATCCCGACCGGATGATCACGAAAGCGGTTGAAGGCATGCTTCCGGGCAATCATATGAGCCGGAAGATTATTAAACGTTTGAAGGTTTTTTCGGGCGCTGAGCATTCTCATGCCGCTCAGAACCCTAAAGTAATTGACATCAAGTAACGAGGGTATCCCAGTGGCAGAAAAAGTCGCAGATTATCGTGCATCAGGTAGCAGGAAAACATCGGTCGCCCGGGTGTGTCTCACCCCCGGAACCGGCAAGTGGGTCGTGAACAAGAAGGACCCGACCATCTATTTCGGCAACGAAGCCGTCATCAAGTTCATCGAGCAGCCCATGAAGCTGACCGATACACTCACCAAGTTTGACCTGACGGCCCGCCTGATTGGCGGCGGTACCGTGGGCCAGGCGGGTGCACTTCGCCAGGCGATCTCCCGCGCCTTGCAGTTGTCAGATCCGTCGCTCCGCGCGGCCCTTAAGGCCAGTGGCTGCATGACCCGCGATTCCCGTATGAAGGAACGCAAAAAATACGGTCAGCCTGGAGCCCGCAAACGCTTCCAGTTCTCGAAGCGTTAAGCCCATTACGGCCAAGCCGTTTTGCCAAAACCCCCGACCGTTACTGGTTCGGGGGTTTTGTTTTTACAGCACGATGGTGTTGAAGGATTGAGGCGGAAGCGTCATCACCAGCCGGCGGTCGCTATCCTCCAACACCACACGCCTGAACTCCAGCTCCGGGTTTTGCACGATCAGCACCCGGCTCTCGTCATCTTCATTATAAAACACCACCGCCCGGTCCGCCCACTCCCCCGTCAGACCCAGCCGAATGGCATACCGGTCCACAAAACAGGAGAAATGCCTCAATACATAATAGTCAGGGGTGAGCACAAAGGTCCGGTCCATCTCATTGACCGAGATCAGGGAATTGAGACGGCGTCCCGCCAGGGTCGTGCCACCTGCCGGAAACACCAGGTTATCATACAAGCACACATCCACCCCGGCCACAATCGCCTGCTGGATCCCGGCAAAAGTCGCCTGTCCCTGGCCCCAGGTATTGAGCCCGTCCCCCGCCCCGCAATCAGACTGCATCATGCGGATATCCGGAAAGGCCCGCCGGATCCGCAGGAGCGTCTGCTGGCCTCCCTGCTGACAAGCCACCCCGGCAATAAACTGCATGGCCATCGGGTCACTCAAGGCCGTCAGGGCATAATCCGGGTAATCCGGCGAATCCAGGGCCCCTAACCACAGCCGCACAGGCACTCTCTGCTTCACCATCACCGGGCCACAATAATCCCGTATAAAATCACGAAGTTGGGCCCCCGTCCAATAGCAACCCGGCCGCCCTGACGGATCCGCCGGGTTATTCTGGATCAGCATATGATCGATGATGATCCCCGCTTTCCGATAGCCTTGAATATACCGGGCGAGATAGAGCGCATACGCCTCCAGTAGGCCGGGCTCCCATTTGATCCGCCCACACCCTGAGCCTGCGGTTTCCTTCATCCAGTCGGGCGGACTCCAGGGGCAGGCCACCGTTTTGAATTTACGGATCCGGTCGAGGGGGGTGCGCAGGAATGGAATCAGAGCCTCGTGATCACGGGCCATGACGAAGGTCTTCATCGCCAGATCGTTTGGGGCGACCGGCTGCGGATAGGCGGCACGGGCTGCCCCGGAAACCCCAAAGGGAATCCTCGCATAGTGGAACCGGCACCCCTCCTCGTGATTGAATAAGGCGTGAAGCGCACGAAGCCGGTCCCCCCCCTTAAGCAACGCCAGCGCGTCCCACCCCCGCTCGGACAGTCCTCCTCCAAACCCTTCCCAAAGCTGAAACATCCCCCCCTCAAAGCGGAGATTCACATCACTTTTCCGGCTCGTTATCGGCCGCCCCTGCAAGGCCCAGGGCCGCAGGGGAGTCGAGGCCATCCATATTCCGCTCCGTCGTTCCATAGCGGCAAAGATATCCTGACTATCGCCACCCTGTCCATGGCATTGCGCCAAAAAGAATAATTGTAGTCCCCGGCGACGTTGCTACCATAGCAACCCTTATGGACAACCCCGTCATCGAAGCCTCGCAGCTCCGCAAATGTTATGGCGCTTTCACTGCCGTTGACGGCATTTCCTTTGCTGTGCAGAAGGGGGAACTCTTCGGCCTGCTGGGCCCTAACGGCGCGGGAAAAACCTCGACCATCCGCATGATCTATGGCTTTTCGCCACGGAGTGGCGGCACCCTGAAAGTGTTTGACGAGGACATCTCCACTCACTGGAGATCAATACGTGCCCGCATTGGCGTGTGCCATCAGGACAACAGTCTGGATGAGGAAATTTCGGTGCGCGACAATCTGGAAATATTCGCCGGTTTTTTCGGCATCCCCAGCGATGTTGCCCGCGAACGAGCCACCCGGTTATTGGAGTTTTTCGGTCTTGAAAACAGGGAGAAACTGAATGTAAAATCCCTTTCCGGCGGGATGATGCGCCGGTTGGCGCTCGCCAGGGGCCTGATGAACGAACCTGATCTGCTCATTCTGGATGAACCCACAACGGGACTGGACCCCCAGACCCGCCACCAGTTGTGGGACCGGCTGGCCCAACTCAAGCAGCGGGGCGTAACCATCCTCCTCACCACCCACTACATGGAGGAGGCCTCCCTCCTGTGCGACCGGCTCATTATTGTGGACCACGGCAAAATTCTGGTTGAAGGCCGCCCGAAGGATCTGATCGCCAAATATGTCGGCAATAAGGTCATAGAGAACAGCCCGGTCTGCCCGACCTTACGGGATTATGTCATCGCCCATTCCCTGGATCACGAAGACCTCGGGCACCGCATGCTGATTTACTGTAAAGATAATGAAGCGATCTACGATGAAATCACCCGTTCCTACTGCCATGACAACTGCATCCTGCGCATGGGGACCCTTGAAGACGTCTTTCTCAAACTGACGGGCAGGGAGTTGCGCGAATGAGCCACCCCACCTACTCCCTCTCCTGGCGGCTCCTGCGTGTCTGGCGGCGTGACTGGTTGGTCACGCGGCGCTCCTGGCTGATCGGGTTTCTCACCCCGCTCCTCGAACCAGTCCTCTATATTGCCTCCCTCGGCTTTGGCTTTCGCCTGCTCATCCCGGAGATCCAATATGAAGGGCACACCCTGACCTATGTGGTATTTATGGCCCCGGCCATTATTGCCACGAATATCATGTACACGGCATTCATGGAAAATTCGTTTTCGTCTTTCGTCCGGATGTACTACCAGAAAACCTATGACGCCATCATGGCGACCCCTCTCTCCGTAGATGAGATTATTGCCGGTGAAATCGTCTGGGGCGCCACAAAATCCCTCATGACAGCGACCATCATGACGGCCGTCCTGAGCGGGTTCGGGCTTGTTCATTATCCGACCGGGCTGGGGATCCTTCCCCTGGCCTTTTTGGGAGGACTGCTGTTCGGCTGCATTGGCATGATTTTCACCGGTATTGTCCAAAGCATCGAAATGTTCAACCTGCCGATTTTCCTGTTCATTACGCCGATGTACCTCTTCAGCGGCACTTTCTTCCCCCTGGAAAATCTCCCCGACTGGGGCCGGGCAGTCGCCTGGCTTCTCCCCTTGTCCCATCTGGTGACCTTGTCGCGCAATTTATGCCTGGGCACCATTACGGTCGGCCAGATCGCGGTTTCCGGCGGTTATCTGGTTGTCACCACCGCGCTGCTGTTCCCGGTGGCGATTTGGATGATGAGACGCCGCCTGATCAAATAAGCCGGGTCACACCACCACAATTTTAGCGGTGGGCGCCGCGCTTTGAAGCGGGGTCAGTGATAATTTACGAGGCGTGCCGGAAATCGTAGGGTCCGGAGGAATTTTCATATCACCCAGCGCCCAGATAAGGGCGTCCCGGAGTTCACCGTCCACATACGCCAGCCGCCGGGCCAGCTCACGGGCAATCCCTCGATAGAGTTTCAGGCCTATGGCCGGTTTTGCCACGATTAATTTTTCAAACGCAGCCCGCGAAAACTCCAGAACATGCGTGGACTCCAGGGCGAGGACGCTGGCGGAGCGGGACTCCACCCCCAGGAAACAGACCTCCCCGAAAATATCAAGCGAGCCCAGCTCAACCAGCTTCTTGTGCTTATCAAGCCCGATACTTTTCCGCACCTCCACACGGCCATCCAGAACGAGGAAAAAGGAGGATCCGGCTTCACCTTCGCGGATAATTGCCTCCCCCGGAGCGACCCTCCTCGGGAGGCCGATCGCTTCCACGTCGGCCATTTCACTTGAAGTCAGGTCATTCAGAATCATAGTCCGGGCCCCCACCCAGATCCCCTCACGGAACAGGGAATCTTACCGCTGTCGCCACCACTTCAGCCTTGATCCGTGCCAACACAGGCTCATCAGCCTGATGCTTGATGGCCTCCACGATCCAACTTCCCAATCGCTCCATTTCCGGCTCTTTCATACCCCGGGTGGTAACGGCGGGCGTGCCAATCCGGATTCCTGAGGTGACGGCCGGCGGCCGCACGTCAAACGGAATGGCATTTTTATTCACAATCATACCCGCCTTCTCGAGCGCTGTGGAGGCGTCCTTCCCGGTGATCCCGCTGGCGGTCAGATCAACCAGCATCAGGTGGTTATCGGTTCCCCCGGAAACAATCCGCAAATTGTGCTTCGCTAGATAGGCGGACAGCGTTCTGGCATTTTGCACGACCTGCTGCTGATACGCCTTGAAGGCCGGGGTCATGGCCTCCTTGAAACAAACGGCCTTGGCCGCAATGGTGTGCATCAAGGGGCCTCCCTGAAGGCCGGGGAACACCTGTTTATCCAATTCCGACGCATACTTCGCCCGGCACAGCACCATGCCGCTACGCGGTCCCCGCAGGGTCTTGTGCGTGGTGGTGGTCACGAAATCCGCAAACGGCACAGGATTGGGGTGAACACCGGCGGCAATCAACCCGGCAATGTGGGCCATATCCACCATCAGCATCGCCCCCACACTGTCGGCAATTTCACGAAGCCGCTTAAATTCCAACACCCGCGAATACGCGCTGGCGCCCGCCACCACCAATTTCGGTTTATGCTTGAGCGCCAGTGCCGCAACCTCATCATAATCAATCCTCTCGGTCTTCTGATTCACCCCATACGGGATGAAGTTGAAAAACCGGCCGGAGAAATTGATTTTGTGACCGTGAGTCAGATGTCCCCCATGCGCGAGACTCATCGCCAAAATGGTGTCCCCCGGCTGCAGCACTGAAAAATAAACCGCCATATTGGCCGCACTGCCGCAGTGCGGCTGAACATTGACATGATCGGCCCCGAACAGGGTCTTGGCCCGGTCAATCGCCAACCGCTCGGCCACATCCACAAACTCACACCCGTTATAATAGCGTTTGCCGGGATATCCCTCGGCATATTTGTTGGTCATCACGGAGCCCTGGGCTTCCCGGACCGCACGACTGGCATAGTTTTCCGAGGCGATCAAATCCAGCGTTTTAAGTTCCCGCTCTTCTTCATTCTTGATGGCGAAATAGATCTCGCTATCCGTTGCCGCCACCGCCGCCGCTTCCACTGCCGCCCCGCTCGCAGAGCCGATCTTGTCCACCCGCCGCTGGTGCCGGTCCTCGCCCGCAAAAACCGCCTTGCTCCAGGCGTCCCATATCGCCACGGCCTTGTCCGTTGATTCCAGCTCACTGCCGAACACGAGCACATTGGCATCATTGTGGGACCTTGCGGCATTCGCCATGGCAGGGGTCAGGCACAGGGCCGCCCGGACGCGGGGAAATTTATTGGCGGCCATACTCATGCCAAGACCCGTCCGGCAAATCAGGATCCCCTGATCGGCAAGCCCCTCGGACACCATAACAGCAACGGCCCGGGCATAGTCAGGATAATCCACCGCTTCCTGGCTGTAACACCCCACATCCTCGACGATGATTCCGTGTTTCTTTAACTCCGCCCGGAGTATCTCCTTGAGTTCAAACCCACCATGATCGGCACCAATCGCTATTTTCATCATGACCCTTTCCCGCCCCTTCATCCTGCATTACTTTTGATACAACCTGTGCAAGTGCAACACCAGATCCGGCATTGCCGCATCAATCTCATCCCGAATTGAACGATAGACATCCAGGGACAGTCCAAACGGATCGGGAACATCCTCACCGGGGTGCGCCGAACTGAACGTATTCAATAAGACCACCCGCTCCGCCACCTGCGGAAAACGCCGCACGACTGCCCGTCGATGCGCCTCTGTCATTACCACAATGAGGTCGGCATCGTCAATGTGGGCCTCGCCGAGATTACGGCTGCGGTGCAGGCTCAAATCCAGTTTTTTTTCCGCCATGACCTGTCTGGCACCCTCACTTGCCGGCTGCCCCTCCATGGCGGAAACCCCCGCCGAAGCCACCTCCCAGCCGGTATCCTTTCCCAGCCATCGGCGTAGTAACTGTTCCGCCATGGGACTGCGACAGGTATTCCCGGTACACACCAGCCATACCTTAGGACGTGACAGAACTGCGGTGGCGGGCAGTGCCCCCTGCCGGAGGATTTTCAGTGTTTCGCCCGTTGCCTCCACCACCGTACTTTCGCGGCCCAGCGTAGCGGGCCCCGCATCCAGTGCCAGAGCCAGCCGCCCCCCCAGAGCCTTTACCGCATCCGCAGCCGTCAGCGCGGCAGGGGTCCCGCTTTGATTGGCACTGGTCACACGCAACACGCCCCCCACTGCACTCAGAACCGCCAGAGCCACCGGATGATCTGGAACCCGGAACCCCTCCACCCGATCCCCGCAGTTCACCACCAGCGTCAGGGGGCCGGGCCAGTAGCGGCAGGCCAGACGTCTGGCAGCGGGAGACAAAAGGGCGCCTGCCCGCTCGACCGCCTCCAGTGAGGCGGCCATCATAGGAAGCGGCTTCCCCCGTTCCCGCCCTTTAGCCTCATAGATCCGGTCTTCGGCCCCCGGCACGCCAGGATCGGCGGCAACCCCGTATACGGTCTCAGTCGGCAGAATGATCAGCCCCCCGCCCCGCAGGGCTTCTACGGCGGCGCTGATGGCCTTCTGGTCGATTTTTTCAGGCCTGACCATTATGATGCTGGGGTTATTCCCGTCCATAGCCCCCCACCGCCTGAAGGCCAAGCAAAATATCTGTGGCCCGTTGCAATGCCGCATCTCCCGCCACCCGCATCATTAGATCCCGGTCGGCATCCGACTTAAGACTCAAGACGCGGTCAGTTTTATTCGTTCGCGAAAGCCCTTCATTGCCACTGCCGGAGCGGGCGGTGACCTCAACATCCGGCCTGACCCCGACCTTTTCGCAAGATTCGCCCAGGATCGTCTTCCATTTGCGCGTAGCCAGTCGCGCCATCCGGCCATCTGGCAGGGTCAGCCAATTCCGTAGATACGGATCCCCCCGCGTCCTGCCCCCTAGTAGCATCACCCCGGGGCTACCTTTTAAAACGGAGACCAGCGCTTCAGCAGCTCCGGAAGTCCCTTCATCCATCAGAATCAGCAGGAACGGCAGGCGGGTAAACATCCCAGCCACCGTATTCGTTGCCAGCGGAATGCCCCGATTGTCGGTGATGAGAAAAAGGGGCTCCTGTGGGTGGTGCGTCAAACCGGCCAGAATGCAGGCGGACTCAAGATCCTGACCTCGGGCACCCCTTAAATCAAACAGCAAGCCCGATCTGGTGCTCAAGGATTGAAAATGCCCCAGTAGTTCTTCCCCGCTACCAGGTTCCAGACCGGACACCTTGATATACGCCAGGTTCTCAGGCCATAATTCAACCGCCTGCACTACCGATGGCACCTTGCCTCCCGCCATCCTGTCCGATGTCAGCGGGGTTGTTTCGCTGCTGATGAACACCTCCGGATCGATAGATCGGAGTATACCATCAACCCCACCCGCGCGGGCGGCCAAGCGGTCCACTAAAACCCCGTTCGTCTCCAGCCCGGACAGAAATTCATCCAGACTATCGGCGGCGACCACCGGCAGGACGCCCCCCGGGATGAGGAGCCAAACCCCGCCCCCCAGCATCACCAGGCGACTCCATTTGTGCCAACCGGATTTCACGCTCACCCCGCCTATCCGCTGAACCTCACGCTGATTTCAGATTCCTGAGCTCATTTTGAATGCGGGCATTCCCCGCATTCACCTTTTCGATCAGCGTCATCTTATGCGCCACCAGTTTCTGCGCCAGATCCGGCCGCCCGAGGGCAAGGATCTGGACAGCCAGAATGGCGGCATTCACCGCGCCCGCTTTACCGGTCGCCACGGTCGCCACGGGAACCCCCGCCGGCATCTGAACGGTTGCCAGCAACGAGTCCAGTCCATTCATGAAACCGCTGGGAACGGGAATCCCTATCACCGGCAACGTAGTATGCGCGCAGATTACCCCTGCCAGATGTGCCGCCCCACCCGCTGCGGCAATCATCACTTTTATGCCGTTTGCGGAAGCCTTGCGCGCATAACCCGCTGCCAGATCCGGCGTCCGGTGCGCCGACATGACGCGCACCTCACACCCGACCCCGAACCCCGTCAGGGTATTGACCGTCTCCTGTAACAGGGGCCAGTCAGAATCACTCCCCATGACAATCGCCACCTCGACCTTGCTGACTTTTGCTGATTTTCTTTTCATGCCTACTCCTTACCCTTTCCGAAACGCCTTGGCCGCGATATCACTCCGGAACAACGCGCCATCAAAACTGATTCTCTTAACGGCCCCATAGGCGCGGTCCACGGCCGCCTTCAGCCCATCTCCCAAGGCCGTCACCCCCAATACCCGACCACCGGCGGTGAACACCTCGCCGTCCCGGGCCTGGGTTCCGGCATGGAACACCACGGTCCCGGGCATTCCGACCACGGCCTTAAGCCCCCCGATTTTCTTACCCTTCTGGTATGGGCCGGGGTATCCGCCTGCCGCCATCACGACACAGACACAGGCTTCAGGCTTGTATTGAATCATCTCAGGGGAGAGGGTGCCATCGATGCAGGCTTCCAGCGCCGGAATCAAATCACCCTGGATGCGTGGCAGGATCGCCTGGGTTTCGGGATCACCGAACCGGCAATTGAATTCAAGCACCATCGGCCCGTTCGCGGTCATCATCAGACCGGCAAATAATACCCCTTTGTAGGTAATGCCCCGACTTTTCAATTCAGTCAGGATCCGCCCGAAAACTTCACGCTCGATCATGGGCATTTGAGCCTCTTTAAGAGCCGGCGCGGGGGAATAGGCTCCCATTCCTCCGGTATTGGGCCCTCTATCCCCGTCGAATACCCGTTTATGATCCTGTGCCGAGGCCAGCAACACCACATGTTCACCATCCGTGAGGGCAAGGACGGAAACCTCTTCGCCCTCAAGAAATTCCTCCACCAGGATCCGCTGACCAGCTGCACCAAACGCCTCATCCACCAGCGCCTCTTTAACCGCCCGCTCCGCCTCGTCGCGCGTGAGACAAACGGTAACCCCTTTCCCGGCAGCCAAGCCTTCCGCCTTGATGACAATCGGGACGCCAATATCGCTGATAAAATCAATCGCCTTTTGAGCATCCGTAAAAGTGCTGGACTGTGCCGCCGGCACCCCTGCTGCCACCATCACGTCCTTGGCAAACACCTTGCTGCCTTCAAGCCGGGCGGCCGCCCGGGAGGGGCCGAACACGCGAATGCCTTTCCCCTCGAGCGCATCGGTCAGTCCGGCGCATAACGGCACTTCCGGCCCGACCACCACCAGGTCCGGCCGGTGCTCCACGGCCCAGGCGACCAACGCGGGAATGTTGTCCGCCTCAATGGCAACGTTGGTCGCCAATTCCAAAGTCCCCGCATTTCCCGGAGCACAAAAAAGCACCGGATGACAGCTGTCATTCGAGAGCTTCCAGATAAGGGCATGTTCACGCCCGCCACCACCTACAACTAGAACTTTCATGGGAGGAAAGGATATAGGATGCCGGAGCAGAGTCAACGTTTTCAGAAGGCAAAATGCCGTGGGGAAGATTTCAGGAGCCAGCCGTCAGCGTCAAAACAATTCGCCTTGATCACAGCCCTTGATCAAGGAGTGGAATTCCATACGGGCATAAAACGGGCGCATTGTGGCCGGACGCTCGGGTTGGAATGCCAGGGCCTCCCAGCCCGGTGAACAATTCATGGCGGTATTTAATTTAACCAACGCCAGATTCCGTTCCACTGTTGACCGGTCCGTAAGCAGGCGCCCCCGGATGCGATCAGGCTGGACAGACGCGATATCATGAAAAATCCCCGCCGCTGTTCCATATTTTGCCAGAAGTTTAGCCGCAGTCTTGGCCCCCACCCCATCAACCCCGGGAATATTGTCCGCCGTATCGCCGGTCAATGCCAGCCAAGCCACAATTTGCTCGGGATAGACCCCCGTCTTTTCAAAAACAGCCTGTCGTCCGACGGGTTTATCCTCTTTTCCCCACCCGAGCAACACCGTCTTCTCTGACACCATCTGAAAGAGGTCCTTGTCGCAGGTCGCCACCATCACTTCATCCGCCTCGGGTTCAGCCCACTGCGCCAAGGATGCCAGAATATCATCAGCCTCCTCCTGGTCCATCCGGATGAAAGGAATCCCGGCACAGCCCAAAAATTCAACGATAAAGGGATATTGCGACCGCAATTCGTCAGGCATCGGGGGCCGTTGGGCTTTATACTCCGGCAAAAGGGCGCGCCTGGCCGGAGGAATCCCTCCATCCCATACCACGGCAAGATGAGAAGGGGCTCGCCCTTCAATTAACTGGTGAATCCCTCTGATGAATCCAAAAACGGCATTGGAAGGAATACCTTCCCGGGTGGTAAGGTTTTTGATACCGAAGAACGACCTGTAGAACAGCTGTGTCCCGTCAACCAACAACAGCCGTCGTTTACTCATACGTAACCTTAACGGACCGCAACGGGCGCCAGAGCGCTCGGAGCAGGCGCTCCGGTGTCCGGCGTTTGATTACGGATCAGATGCCCGGCGGGATCGACCAATTTAGCGGTCACGAAAATCAGCAGGTTGCGCTTGACACTTTTTTCGGATTTAGAGCGGAACAGAGCGCCGATAAAGGGAATATCCCCAAGCACAGGGATCTTGTCGTTGACCTTATCGACTGACTCGGTGATCAACCCACCCATCGCCACCGTGGCGCCGTCATAAATCGAAATCTTGGTCTCAATCGCCCGGACCTGGAAGAACGGCTGCGGCATATTCAAGACCTGCTCAGAGCCGTCGGCACGCCGGACGGTCGACCCATACTGGTACCAGATCGGATCGGTCACCACCTGCGGCTTCATCGTCAAGCTGATCATGTTGCCGTCTTGACTGACTTCAGGGGTCACCTCCAGAATCACACCGACTTCCCGCGTGGCGAAATCCTGAGGAACCACCGTCGTTTCCTGAATCACGTTGGCGTTATTATTATTCCCGCCCGAATTATTTCCGATCTGACCGCCCTGGACCTCAAATGTGGTGGGATAGATATACTCGGTCACAACCTTGATCAATGCCTGCTCACCCGATCGCGCCGTTACTTTAGGGGCAGACAGCAGGTCGGCATTACCATTCTGTTCCAACGCGTGGAGAATCACCGTTAGATCGGGGTTCGTTAGAATCCCGGAAATTGAGGCGATCGCGCCCATGGTCCCTTTGCCGCCAGCCATCGCGGTCGATTTGCCGTCCTGCATACCCAGGAAGTTCAAGCCCTTGGTAAATCCACCGTCGGCACTATTCGCATTCATCTGAATGCGGGGATTGGAGGTCATCGGAGCGTAGGGATTGCTGTTATTTTTCGTCAGCATTTCCCAGTTATCCGTCAGCAACCATTCCAGACCGGATTCATACAGGTCGGTCTCGTTGACTTCGACGAATTTGGCTTCGATTTCGACCTGCATGGGCACGACATTCAATTCGCCCAACAGTTTTTCAAAAATAGCGAGATTGTCAGACGTATTCGCCACGATCACTTTCCCGATGCCTGGGTTGTAGTTGATGGTGGAGCCCTTGGGGAAGGTCATGCCCATTTGAATGAAGCTTTCCTTCAGGTCGGCCACCCCTTCGGCATTCCCCCCGGGCTCGATCCCCTTCATTTCACGCCCCCCCACTGTGGTCACGGCGGGCATGGCGCTGCTGGTCAGCTTGACCCGTTCAATGAAAGTGGGTTCAACGGGATACATACGCATTTCAATCGTCGCCGGATCCCAGTCAAACGGGATAATCATCACCACGTCGCCATCAATACGCCATTTCAGACCGGACACACTGGTGATGATTTTCAAAGCATTATAAAGGGTAATATACCGAGCCGAAAACGTCACTTCAGGAACGCCTGAGGCCGCCCCAGCCGCCCCAGCTGCGGGAGCGCCAAAAGGATCGTCAGCCGCCGGCCTAGGCGCGGCAACGGCCGCACTGGCAGGACCCCCGGGGTTAGGGTTAAAGATAATGTTCACACCCTTTTTCGATTCATCCTCAGCGGATTTATCACAATCACGACTGCGCTTATTCAGGAAATCAACCACATCATGCATGTTCGCCTGACGGAACTCCACCTCGTCGATGATGATTTTTTTCATCTTGTCTTCAATCAACGAAACCGACTGGGTGCTGACCTGCGAGACCGCCTGCGGCCGCCCTTTAATCACCTTGTATTTTGAATTCCAGGTATCCCGGACATCCGCGGTCATTTTGCGAGCGGTCGCATCGCGCTCAACTGACTTATTCCCATACTCACGGTCGCCCAGCACTTTCAAATACCGCATGGCCTCACGGTGATCCGGCTCAATCCCCAACACCGACTCAAACCGACGGCGTGCTTCGGCATAATCCCGGCCCGCCATCGCCTCACGGCCCTGACGCATCTGCTTCTCCACCTCAGAATCGACCGGCTTCTCGCCGGCCGTCACTTCGCCTGCGGGGCGGTCAGGTGGACGCGCACTGATCTTGGCAATCAATTTCCGCAAAGGCGGGTTGTCCGGACGGACCTTGATGAATTCCTCACCCTTGGTCACCGCTTCCGAATATTTCCCCGAAGTATACATGGCGCGGACCATCTCGTAGTCACATTCCGGCAGACGTTGAGTGGCCACATTACGCAACTTCGCAAAACGCTCGATGGGCGGCAGATTCTTGAGCACAAGCTTATATGATTCCGCGGCCGCAGAATAATCCCCGGCCTTCCACGCCTGATCCCCGGAGGCCATCGCCTTTCGCCCGTCAATTTCACGGGACTTGCGCTTGACTTCCTCCTGTTGGGAAACCGCGGTTGCCCGATCTTCAGAGCCGGCGGCTTTCATCGCCGCCTCTAACGCCTCTTTGGTCGCCGAGTCAGGAGCGGCCGCAACCGGAGCCGGTGCCGTGGGCGCTTCAGCCTGGGCAACAGGAACTTCGGCCGGGGCGGCGGCAGGAGCGACCGCGGTAGGAGCGACTGCGGCGGGGGCGGCGAGTTCCTCGATCATCGCGGCAGGTTTTTCGGCAGGAGCCGCCGCAGGAGCGGAGGCAGGTGCTGCAGGAATCAATTCTTCGATCAGCGGAATTTGAACGGCGGCCTTAGCGGGTTCAGCGGCTGGAGCGGCCACCGCATCCTTGACTTCCGGCTGAGCCGGTGCAACAACAGGTGCCGCTTCAGCGACGGGTGCCGCCGCAGGTGCGACTGCTTCGGCGGGGGCTGGCGCAACAACTTCGGCCGGCTTGACCTCCGGGGTGGTGGCCACGGGGGCTTCGACCGCCGGGGCCTCAACTTTGGGGGCCGTGGCGGGAACCAGTTCTTCAATAGCGGGCGCAGCAACCACTTCCTTGGGCGCTTTCGCAGGGGCGGCCACATCAGGCACATTGGTCCCCGCTACCGCAATAACCTCAGGACTAAGCTCCTCGATTACAGCATTCGCCGCATGGGAATAGGCCGTGATGCCGACAACAGCTCCGGTTATAACCATCAAACTGGAACGGAGCATGTGCGAAAATCTCATAAAGCGTTCTCCTTGCATTCTTAAATCACAGCCTTGCAGCTTATTTCAAATTAGAGGTTGCAGATGGCTGGTCCACGCCCGGCGCCTGCCGCTCAATCCAAACTTCCACATTACGCAAAGGGTCGTTTATTAGTACACGACCTGTCCCTATGTCAACTTTTTTAACCCTGTACTGGGCATTTTTAAACTCAAAATCGACGTCCGGCCGCACCGTCAAAACCGTCCCGTCCATCAGGGAGACCAGCTTCACCTCATAATCATCGCGAGGGACTTGATGCCCTTTTATCAGGGGAATCAGCTTCCCATTTCGCTCAAGGGTCAGTGTGGGGCCTTCGGCCGCCTTTTCGTCATAAGACACCAGTTTGAACCCTTCGGCCTCTTCCCCCAAACTCTTGTAGAAGGAGCGCCCATTTAACCTCAGATTGATCTGAAAAATCAGTTTACCCCCCGCCCGGTTGACCGCTTTGAAAATCATACGGAAGGGAATCGGCTTGATGCTGGCCACCCGAACCTTGGCCAGATAGGGTGGGTGACTCCCTGGGTCACGGGGGTCCGTCTTCCAGTCATACTCCTCACGGGACGAAAACCCGTCATTATCATGATCCACCGAGAGTTCATCACCCGACATGGCGAAAAGATTGAATTTTTTTTCCCACTCATCCGGGACCCCGTTACCATTGGAATCGACCACACTGGTTTTGTCCGGCGGCTGTTCCACCCCGCACGCCTTAAAGGTGCAGTTCGTCGCGGTATAGGGGATAGGGCGGTCACACCCCACACAGCGCACTCGTAATTCTGGTGTCAGCAGAAGCCCGGCCTTCCATTCTTCGGTTTGAAAGGGCCCCGCAATCGCCTCTAACGCATTATTGAAAATGGTCTTGTCTGCTGCATCCGCTTTTTCGAATTTGGGAGTCAGCCTCGCAAGTTTGCCGTCAAACTCCTGTTGTCCTGCCTTCTGAATCTTCGCCTGAACCGCAAGAAACACCAGCGAGGACAGCAACACGACCAGAACCACGGCGGCAATCAGCCGGTCATAATTTTTCCTAAAAAAGGCTTTGATGCCGGAAGTCGTCATTTCGCACCATCCCGCTTCTTGGCCGCCTCAGCCTCCTGAGGCTTGGCGAACTGATATACATCCAGTTCAAGTTTGACATTCACCAAGGCATCCCGCCCACATACCACCCTCGCATCACGCGGCTTCAGAGCCTCCTTGGCATCGGTGCCTTCGGGATTCTCCGCCGATTTAGCAGCAACCGCTTCCGCCTCCTTGCGGTCAAACACCTTCTCATCCCCCTTGACCTCCATGCGGTTCACCACGACAAACACCGGGCTGCGAGACAACCCGTTCAGCAAGTTCAGCAAAGCGTTTTCGCGTGCGGTAAACTGCACCGCAAAGCGCCAGCGGCCATATAGCTGTCCGGGAGGGACCACACCGGCCATCGCATCCACCACATTTTTGACGACAATCTCATTTCCGGCCTTTACAGGCGCCGCACCCGGCTTGCCAGGCACCACCGCAGGCGCCGCATCCGCCTCGAATTCCTGGCGGGAAATACCGGTCAAGGCACTGATTTTCGCCGCATAGAGAATGTCACACAATGTCTCGACAATTTTCAGCTGCTGGGTGATACGAGGGACGTCCTGAATCGATGGCAAATCCCCCTTCATGTGCCGGCCGAATCCAAAGTCGAATCCTTTATCCACTTTGATGGTGGTGCCGGCCCGGGCCAGCAACGAGTTCCGGGTCTCCCAGAATTGAGTGATACATTTGGCGGGACTTTGGGCCACGGGCTCTACCTGTCCCGCCCCCATGGCCCGCTGAAGCCCCATCAATTCCTCACCAATACTCCTGATGTTTTCACGTTCCAGCCGGAGATTCCCTCCAGAGGGGAAAGGATTTTGCGCATACAGGGTGGTCAGCGTCTCACTGGCGTTTTGCAGGTTTATATCAACCTCCTGCAACTGCAAAAATCCGCGGACCATCACCGTGGCCGCGCCCACCAGAAGCAAAACCAGAATACCCGCCACAATAATGACCAATAATTTTCGCCGGGACTGCATAGCTTACGGGTTCCCCTTGCCGCCGGGCTTGACGCCGGCTGGCTCGCTCAGACTGTTTTTTCTCTCAGGCGCTAGTGGCACCGCCTTGACAACCGGAGCTGGCACAGGGCTCAGCCCGATTTCCACAGTAAATTCAGTGGCATAGTCCGTGCTCTCCACCGGCTTGATCCGCTTGATCTGCAGGTCATCCGTGAAATAGCCAATCCCCTTGAGCTTGGCCACATATTCGGTAATTGCCTGATTATTGACCTCATCAGTGAATGCCATCCCTTTAATCTCAAATTTCGCAGGCGATTTCTCGTCTTTTGCCAACACGATCCGGATCGACGTCAGCCACATTCCGGGAACCAACCGCTGGTGCAAGTCATCCAGAATAGTCAGCCATCTCACGCGGTTTTGCAGTACCCCCCCCAGCTCCGCCGCACGGGCATACAGCTGCTCCTTCTGCTTTGCCAACTGACCTAATGTGGCGTTGGGCGCGGACAGGGCATCAATGCGCGTCTGCACCTTGACCAACCGTTCTTCCGCCAGGGCTTTCATCTGATGCAGGAACAAGCCAAACACAAGGACAATAAAAACCAGTCCGGCTGCCGCCAGCCCGAAAAACGGGATACGCCGCTGCAGGACCCGACGGGCAACCAATTCCGGGGGCAGAAGATTAATCTCAACAGGGCAGGACAGGGTGCGCCGAAGTGCCAACCCGACCGCTTCACCCAGCAGATGTATATTTTCCGCCACCTTATCCGAAGAAATACCGGAGTTTACCGCCACATTGCGGAAGGGATTGAGGAAATCAACCTCAATTTTGAGTTTTTCCTTCAGGAACACGTTCGCCTGGGGAATCACCGAACAGCCGCCCGTCAACAACACCATTTCAGGCTGAGCGCCCCCCTGCTGACTGCGATAGAAATTAATGGTGCGGATAACCTCGGCATGTAACCGCGTCATGATGTTACGGGCAATTTTCGAGGTGCGATCCGCCACCCCCACTTCATGCCCCTCATACACCCCACCAAACCCGACAAAGGCATGCGCGATCTTGAGCTGTTCGGCCTCCTCAAAAGACAACTCAAACTCCTTCATGACATCGCGGGTAATGGCCATTCCCGCCACGGGAATACTCCGGCTGAAAATTTTGGTTCCCTCGACGAATACCACATTCGTGGAACGTGCCCCCATATCCAGAATCATGGTGCAACCAGGCAAATCGGAATAATTGTACCGGACGGCGTTATAAAGCGCGAGAGGCGACACATCCACCAGCATCGGCTCGAGCCCGGCCGCCTCCACGCAGTCCGTGATGTTTTTGACGAAATCGCCCTTCACCGCCACCAACAGAACGCTCAACTCACCCGTATCCTGGCCAACCAGCTGATAGTCCCACACCACTTCGTCAATGGGGAAAGGGACATTCTGCTGCGCTTCATATTTCACAATCTGGGAAATTTTGTCTGGCGTGACAGGGGGGAGCTTCACATACCGCGGAAAAACCATTTGCCCCGAAACCGAAACGCTCACCGGCCCGGGCCGGATATTGCTTGCCTGCATCGCATCCCTTATTCCAGAAACAATATAGGCCGAAACGTCCGTTGTGCTCTCAGGGTCAATCCCGAGAGGGGAAACGGCATAATTCATCAATTCAAGGTTTTGTTGCCCCGAAATCCTGAATTCAGCAAGCACAATCTTGCTGTTTCCAATATCCAATGTTAAAATGCGGTCTGATCCGAACATAAATCGCTACCTACTTGAGGGCCTCGTAATCATCGAAACTGAGCAATGCAAAGGGGGTCTTCGATTTATCCAATATATACCCCTCTTTGGAGGCTAAATTCGGGTTTTTCCACCACTCAACCGGCAGGGGCTTCCCTGTGCCCAGACGTCCCTCAGCCAATGAACTGACCGTCTCGCCCTTGACCTTGGCCTCCACCGCCACGCCGACAATCTCGCCAAATCGAGCCAACGCGGCCGGCCGGACATACGCCACCCCCATGTGCTTGGCTCCCCGCGCCACATCCACATACGTCACCACCCCTTTGAGCAAGGTAAAATCCTGAGCGGTCTTGCCGCGCACCAGCACGTAATAATTGAAAACGACCTCGTCCAGCCACTCCGGTTCGGTATCATATTGGATGGAAAGTTCAGCCCACTCCCGGTAAGCGGCGCGCTTGGACATCCCCGCATCAGGGCTTTTAACAAGGCCTCGGGGACCATAACCGGTCAATTCGCGCACCTTTAAAACAGAATGCGCCTCGGCTTCACGCACACGCCCCTGCGCCAGCACATTGGTGGCACCAAGCGCCAGAATGATCGCCACACATACAGCCAATTTCTCAATCGCGTATTTGCATTTCATCATTCGACTCCTTGCATCAGCCGTCAGTCCGGATTAATTGATAATGTTTTGGAGTATAGAGCCCCTCGGAGTAACGTCAAAACAAAAAACGCAAAAATTGTTTATTCTTGATATTGCGACGCCATCAGGCTATTTGAACTCTTGTGCAGGTTAAACACTGGTCGACACATCTGGCCAGAAGGCGGATCATATCATGATACCCGTTCTCGCTAAATCCGACGCTTTGAGAGAACTCCACCCCGAGGAGCTCTTCGATGCCATTTCGGCCCTGCAACAGGAGATCGACCAGCGTGAACTTCTCGACCAGCAACTCCGCGAAGCCGAAGAGCGGTACCGGATTATTTTCGAACAGGCGATGGATGCCATCATTCTGGTCGATCCGGCCAAGGCCACGTTTCTGCAATTCAATACTCAAGCCTGCCGTCAACTCGGCTACACGTCAGAGGAATTCGGCCGCCTGAGTCTATTTGATATTGACGCGCAGGAGAGCCGGGCGCAACTGACCGCGCACATCGACCGGATCCTGGCAACCGGAGCCGACACCTTCGAAACGGTGCATAAAACCAAATCCGGAGAACTCCGGAATATCCTCGTCAGCACACGTCCTATCCTGCTGAGCGGGGTAAAACTGCTCCTGGTCATTTTTCATGACTTCACCGAGCGCAAACAGATGGAGAACGAACTCCGCGCGGCCGTGATCCATCTGGAAAAAAACAGTCAGGCTAAATCAGAATTCGTGGCCAATGTGTCTCATGAACTCAGAACCCCCATCACCTCCATGATGTACGGGGTCCGCAACCTGCTCCAGGGGTTTGCCGGCCCTCTTCCGGACCATGCGGTCCGCTATCTTAAACTTTTCGATACTGAGTGCCAGCGGCTTGTCGCTACCATTAATGACATCCTCGATCTGGGCAAAATTGACAATCAAGCGCTTCGGTTATCTCCCATCACCGCCCCCGTCAGGCATTTGGTTTCGCGCTGCCTCGACACCTTTCGCCCCCAGACTGAGGTTTCTCAGATCTCTATCAAGCTGACTATTGCGCCCTCCTGTCTCTTCGTCCGTTGTGATACCGGCATGATCCAGCGTGTCCTTCACAATATCGTTGGCAATGCCGTAAAATTCACTCCGCGCGGAGGCCTGATCCAAGTGACAGTTGCTCCTGATCCGGAGTTGGGGAATTTCGCCAGAATCACCGTGTCGGACAACGGGATCGGGATCCCTCCTGAATCCATGGCCCGCATCACCGAACGCTATTTTAAAGCGAATAGTCAGGCCTCCGGTTCGGGTCTGGGACTTGCCATCTCAAAGGAGATTATCCGGCTCCATGGGGGAAACCTGACGATCACCAGCCCGCCGCCGGACCAGACTCACGGCACCGCCATCGCCCTCAGCCTGCCCCTCACCGAGCCACCAGCCATCCTGATCGCTGACAGCGATATCGCGATTCAAGCGCTCCTCAAACAACATCTCACCAGTCAAGGCTACCGGGTGATTTGCGCCCAAAGCGGCCAGGAAGCCATCCTCATGGCAGAGGCTCATCATCCTGCCCTGATTTTGATCGATCTGATCATGGAAGATATTCATGGAACCACTGTCATCTTAACCCTGAAGAGCTCCCACACGATTCCCTATATGCCCATCATTGCCGTCACCGCCGCCACTCTTGACGAAGCGACCACCGATATTCTGACCCGCTTTGCCATTCCCACCGTGGCAAAACCCTGGAATGTCGGGGAGCTAATGGAGACGATTGAAACCGCCCTGCTTGGGCTAACCGCCTTTCAAGCCATTCACCACAAGGAGCCACCGCCATGAACCCTGAACGCATCCTGCTGATCGATGATGAACCCTCCCTGCAACTCACCGTGGGCGATCAATTACGCATGGAGGGGTACGATGTGGTGAGCGCCATCTCAGGGGCCGAAGCACTCCAAGTCTTACGCCAAACGCCACCCGATCTCATCATACTGGATATCAGCATGCCAGATATGTCAGGGCTGACCCTGCTTAAGAAATTATCCGATCCCGCCGGGAAGCCCCGTTACCCGGTCCTGGTTTTTACCGCCCGGGCCAATATGGAACCTTTTTTCAGCACAATCAACGTCGAAGGCTTCCTGCCAAAAACCAGCGACCCCTCTCTTCTGATTTCGGAAGTAAAACGGATCCTTTTGAAAAATAAAAAAGCCTTCGCCCCGAACCACTCCCCCCCGCAGGGCAAGAAAAAATCAGTCCTGATTCTCGAGGACGATTTCCTCATGAAAAAGCGGATGGAGGCCTCATTTACCGCAGCAGGCTACGAGGCGGTCACTCTTGGCGATAGCCGTCATCTGATGGAGGCCCTCGCCACCCGCCCTCCCGCCATCATCCTGTTGAAGGCCATTCTCAGCGGCACCACCGGCAGTGCGATTGCCGCCGCCCTGGAAGATAATCCGCAGGCCAGGGGGATTCCTATTATCCTGTTTGACGGAAGCGGGGTGCACCAGCAAGGCGACAAGTTCATCAATGTCGACCGGTTTGTGGCCTCCAATACCCCTGCCGATCTCCTGAAAGCCGTCGCCGGCATGATCGGGTAGCCTGCATAAAAAAAGCCCGCCTTTCAGCGGGCTTACCTGATTCGCCATCAAATGCAGGAGGTTACTGCTGCATGTCCATCATCGGCATTTCAGGAGCTTGCTTCAAGACGTCCGACTGAACGATCTTGGTGTCTTTCTTGAGCCGCTCGATCAATTTCTCAAACACTTCCATCTGCTGCTTCTGCTTCAGGTGCTCCGTCAGCTTGGGTTTGACTTCTTCGAGTGAATTGGTTTTGGCCGCCTGATGATTCATCACCTGAATGATATGGAACCCGAACTGGGTCTCCACCACAGGACCGATTGCGTTGGTTGCCTGATTAAAGGCCGCCTCTTCAAACTCCTTGACCATCTGGCCACGGGGGAAGGACCCGAGATCTCCGCCACGCTCTTTGCTAGGGCAATCTGAGTTCGCCAACGCCATCTTGGCAAAATCGGCACCCTCCACCAACTGCTTGCGAATGCCCTCAATCTTGGCCTTCTTCTCCGCCTTCGCCTTCGCGTCTTCGGTGGCATCAACCTTGATCAGGATATGACGGGCTTCCACCGTCTCAGGCTGAAGGAAGCGATCCTTCTGCTCGTTATAAAATTTAACAACCTCTTCATCCGAAACGACGTTGTTCGTCGGCACTTCAGCCTTCAACAGCATATCGATCCGAAGTTTCGCGGTCAGATCCGCACGAAGCTGGTCCATCGTCATATTCTCGGACTTCAGGATATCCTCCAGGCCCTTCCCTTCGGGCAGGCGTGTCTTGATCAAAGCCAGTTCCGCATCCAGATCCTTGTCAGAAACGGTGAATTTCCGCTTATCGGCTTCCTGGCTCAACAGCGTGCGCACAATAAAGCCCTGCACCGCCTGCTGACGGAAACGCCCCATCAGGGCCTCCATCTGGGCGGGAGGAATCTGATCCGCCTTTGAACCCAACATCGCCATCACCTGACGATCCGCCTCGGCCACCGTCAGCTTAACACCTCCCACATCAACCAGGACCATTGCGGGATCCAGGGATGGAGCCGCGGGCTTCTCCCCCACCGTCTTCATCTCGACCTTGGGCGCAACCGCCGCCTTAGGTTCCGCCTTTTCTGTTTTGTTGCATCCCGCACCCAGCGACACCACTACCCCACTGCAAATAGCCGCCATCATCATTTTCTTTAACATGGTTTATTCCTTCCTAAAATGTGCAAAAGCGTTGAAGATACACATAATCCCCACCTTGATGCCAGAAAAATCCAGCACAATTTTCCCGTAAATTTTAACAAGAGAGAGGCAGAGCGGAACTTTGCTCGGAATGAAGGGCTTTGTCGGCCCTGAACGCGGTCAAAGGGCTCCCTCAAAACCGGTCTTTACCGCCGGACCGTTTCTTCCGGGCGGTCGGATAACGGGTAGCTCCGGATGCTTTTTTACCTGCCGGGAGCACTTCCTTCAACCCTGCGGCCGATCTCAACTCCTTGATCTGGTCCCGCAGCATGGCCGCGCGCTCAAACTCAAGGGTCTCCGCCGCCTCCACCATCTCTGACTCCATTTCACGCAACGTGGCGTGGATATCAAAGTCCACCCCGCTCTCCTTGGCCACCAGCGCCTCAATCTCCTTCCCCTTGTATTCGATCACGAGCCCCTCCTGGATGCTCCGCTGAATGCTGATCGGCGTGATATGATTGACCCGGTTGTATTCAAGCTGGACCGTCCGCCGTTTCTCCGTGACCTCAATCATGCGCTGCATGGACCCGGTGATCTGGTCGGCATACAATATGACTTTCCCGTCCAGATGCCGGGCCGCCCGCCCGGCCGTCTGAATCAGCGACGTTTCAGAACGCAGGAATCCCTCCTTGTCGGCATCCAGCACGGCCACCAGGGACACTTCGGGCAGATCCAACCCCTCCCTCAGCAGATTGATTCCAATCAGGCAGTCGAACTCCCCCTTGCGCAGACTCCGCAAAATCTCAACCCGCTCAATCGCATCGATATCCGAATGCAGATACCGGACCTTGAGCCCCACCCCCTTGAGATAGTCCGTTAAATCTTCCGACGTACGCTTGGTCAGGGTGGTGACCAGAACCCGCTCCCCCTTGGCCGCATGCGCCCGTATTTCCTCCATCACGTCATCGATCTGGTTCGCCAGCGGACGAATGATCACCGGCGGATCAATCAGCCCGGTGGGCCGGATCAACTGCATGACGGCCGGGGGCGAAACCTGGCGTTCATACGGCCCGGGCGTGGCAGAGGTGAAAATAATCGGGCCCGTGGAGGCGGTGAACTCGTCAAAATTCATCGGCCGGTTATCCTTGGCTGACGGCAACCGGAAGCCATGCTCCACCAGCACGGATTTCCGCGCCTGATCCCCGTTGAACATGCCCCGGATCTGGGGCACAGTGACATGCGACTCATCCAGGATCGTCAGGAACTCCCCCTGGAAATAGCTAAGCAGGGTGGCGGGCTTCTCACCCGCTTGCCGTCCGCTCAAATGCCTGGAATAATTTTCGATCCCGGAGCAGAAGCCGATCTCCTTGAGCATCTCCATATCATACATGGTCCGCATCTTGATGCGCTGCGCCTCCAGCAATTTGCCATGGGCTTCAAACCACCGGACCCGCTCCTCCATTTCCGCCACAATTGCGGCAATGGAACTCTCAATTTTCTCGTAGGGCATCACAAAATGCGTGGCGGGCGAGATCAGCACATGATCCATCCGCCCCTCCACATGCCCGCTGACCACGTCAAAGGCCTGCGCCCGCTCCAACTGATCCCCGAAGAAATCCAGACGCACGCCCTTGATGGAATAAGACGGAAACACATCCACCGTGTCCCCCCGCACCCGGAACGTACCCGGCTCGGGGGCGTAATCATTCCGCGTATACTGGATGTCCACCAACCGTTTGAGCAGTTCATCCCGGTCCACCGTATCGCCCACCCGGGCCTCCACCACCATCTGCCGGTAATCGTCCGGCGAACCAAGCCCGTAGATGCAGGAGACGGAGGACACAATAATGACATCCTCGCGGGACAGCATGGAATTCGTGGCCGACAAGCGTAACCGCTCGATCTCCTTGTTGATGGAGGAGTCCTTCTCAATGAAGGTGTCGGTCTGGGGAATATAGGCTTCCGGTTGGTAATAATCGTAATAGCTGACGAAATACTCCACCGCATTGTCAGGGAAAAACGCCTTCAACTCCGAGTAGAGCTGGGCCGCGAGGGTCTTATTATGGGAGACCACCAGCGCCGGCCGTCCATAGCGGGCGATCACATTGGCCAGGGTGAACGTCTTTCCGGAGCCGGTGACCCCTTCGAGAATCTGATACCGGCTACCGGCTGCCAACCCCCGCTCCAACGCCGCAATGGCTGCGGGCTGGTCCCCGGTGGGCTTGTACGGCGCCTGAAGTTTGAAAGGGGTTCTCACAGCGCCAGCATTCGCTCCAGGCAAAGCCGCGCGTCAGGAATCAACTGGGCCTGGACTTTAACCGCGTTGCGCTCCGGCCAGTCCTTCATCACTCGCAACAAATTCTGTTCATTGGTCTTGGCCATGTTCGGGCAAAATGACCCCTTCAACATCCGGATCGTCAGCCGCCCCTTGTACTCCTCCGCGAGCCGCTTGACCAACTGCGACTCCGTCCCGATCACAATCGTGGCACCGGCGGGCGCAGCCTGGACATATTTGATGATCTGGGCGGTCGAACCATGGGCGTCCACCATCCGGACAATCTCCTTGGGCGACTCAGGATGGACTATGATCTTCGCCTCCGGGAAATTCGCCCGCATCAGCTTCACATCTTCCACCGTGAAGTTCACATGGATCGGACAATACCCGCCCCAGACCAGGACCCTGACGTTACGCAACGCTTCAGGAGTCAACCCGCCATTCGGTTTCTGATAATCATAGATGGCGGTTTCCTCATCAGGAATTCCCAGGTCATGGGCGCTATTCAGTCCTAGATGGATATCCGGCAAAAAGAAAATCTTCTTACCCTGGCTTAACGCCCATTGAAACACCTTTGCCGCATTGCTGGAGGTGCAGGCGCTCCCCCCGGCCTTCCCGCAAAACGCCTTGATACGGGCGGTACTGTTCACATACACCACTGGCAGCCAGGCGTCCCCCTGTTGTTGCAAAAACGCCCAGGCCTTCTCCACCTGTCCCTCATCCGCCATAGCGGCCATGGGACAACCCGCCGCCGGCTCGGGCATATAGACACGTTGTGCCGGAGCCGTCAGGATATCAGCCGACTCCGCCATAAAATGGACCCCGCAAAACACAATCCGCTCCGCCTGACTGGCGGCCGCCTTCCGCGCTAATTCCAAGGAATCCCCGATCACATCGGCATGGGAAAGCACGGCCGGACTCTGATAATGGTGCCCTAAAATCAACAGGCGCGCCCCCCACTCCTTCCGGATCGACTCAATTTCATCTTGGTTGCTTGTCATGTTATACTCCTGAAAAATTTAAATATTATCAGGAAAATAAAGAAAAGTTAATGGTTATTCGATATTGGCTCTTTGGCTTTGCCCCTATCACAAAATAACGATTAACCAATAACCCTATTTAGGGGGTTGCAATAAAAAGAGGGAATGCATATAGTCCCACTCCCAATTAACCAAGACGCACCTGTAGCTCAATTGGACAGAGCATCTGACTACGAATCAGAAGGTTGCAGGTTCGATCCCTGCCAGGTGCGCCATTCATGGTCAACGGGTTACAACAAGTAACCCTCGCGGAACTCCCCGAAGAAATCCCCGATTGCTACCACTAGTGCTACCACTTTTCATTGCGCCATACCTTTTTAAGCCTTATGATACCGCCAGACACATTGAGAGACGGAGGTTTAATATGGCGAACAGAGTTAAAAGAGCGAACGTAGTTAAAAGAGCGAACAGTCCTTACTGGTACGGCCGCTTCATGGTCGGGGGCAAGGCGTGCTGGGTATCCACGAAAACCGAAGTCAAAAAGGATGCGGACGCATTTGTTAAAAGAAAAATAGCGGCTGATCGTAAAACCCTTTCACTGGATGAATGCTGGTCCGACCTTACAAGAGCCATAGACACCCTACCGAAGGACGCCACAACGACAACCGAGACGGCGGGGCAATTCCTGTCAAAGGCTGAAAAGCTGATTATTAAGCTGGCCGGCATGATGCCCAAGCCGGATGAAGTCTTGAATGACGCCGCCAAGCGTATCGCTTCGGCTAAGGGATTAAAGATCAATGTTGCCGATGCATGGAAAGCCTGGCAGGTAGCGCCCGACAAGAAGCGCCACCCCAGCAAGAACACCGAAGCCTCTTATAAAGGCATCTGGAAACGGTTTGAAACGTGGGCAGCTCTAAACGGAGTCACATACCTTCATGACGTAGATGATGCCAAGTCATTGGAATATATGCGGTATGTCGAGGGTGTAGGCGTCTCGAACCGGACATTAAACGGGCATAAAGTATTTCTTGGATCGGTCTGGAATGCGCTAAAAACCGAAGGCTCATTGATAGATAACCCTTGGCGCAAGCGCGTAACAAAGGAACTCGCCACGGAGGGCCGGGAGTCATTCACGAAAGCGGAGCTTGATGTTATGTGGGAAAAGGCCAGCCCCACTATGCGGGTAATGATCGCCGTGGGACTGTTCACCGGCTTGCGATTGTCTGACGTTGTCACTATGCGTTGGGTGAATATCAAAAACGGGGTGATTACCGTTATCCCCCACAAGACAGCCAAGACCAAACAGAAAAGTGATAAGAAGGTAGAAATCCCCGTCATCCCTGAATTGGCCCGATACCTCGCAGACTACCGCATGACCTCGAAAGGGGAATATCTATTCCCTGATGAAATGGCGGCTTTCAAGCATGACAGGACAAGCGCCTCGCAGAAGTTTCAAGCATTCCTGGAGGATGATTGCAAGTTTACCACCACTCGCGACAAGACCGAAGGCGACAACCGCAAGCGCCGGTCCGTGGTGAAGGGGTTTCACTCGCTACGCTATAGTTTCGTGACCGCCGCAGCCGCAAGCGGTATTCCTCAGCACGTCATTCAAAAGATGGTGGGCCATGGTTCGCCGGCCATTACCGAGCATTACACCGAGGTTAGCCCTGACTCCAAGAAGTTGGAAATGGGAAAATTGAATCTCACACTTGAATAAACAGATTTCCCGCTGGCGGCGGTGACCGCTGGGGGATTGTAAAAGCGGGGCCGCAAGTGCGCAAACACCGGCGGCCCCTAGAGTCAATAAACGCATAAGGAATATCGACCCATGAAACAAAGCATACAAAAAAAGAGCGGATCTCACAAGACTGTCACACTCACCATTGAAATGCCGTATACTATCCACGAGCGGTTCAAATGCGCGGCCGCCTGGAATGACGAATCCATGGAGGATTACGCCGTCAGGATTCTGACAGACATCACGGAGGCCGACGAGGACAGCGCCGGAGTTGACCAAGTAAGGCCGGGACTCGCCGCAGCTTTGAAATGCTATTGCGACAAGGCCTTACTACCCCGCGCGCACTTCTTGCGCGACCCGCACCAGGCTATGAAGTGCTTGCAGATTGGAGACTTCAAGCCGTTGGAGTTGATCGAAGCCAGATGATGAAGGCGCCGGTGTCCGATAGTCGGCCGCCGGTTTTTTTAAGATTAAAGTATGATGCAGACGGCACAATTAAACAGGGGGGCGGGGGGCGGGGGCCGGGACAGGGACCACGACCTCACCCCCACTAACGGCTTGGTACCATCCAAGGGCGGGTGCCCCGCCCCTGTGTGTCATATTTTCAAAACCCCATACGCCCCATTTTTGATTCCTGATTTTTATATAACGCCGAAATTTTGAAAGGCCCCGATGAAAAAAACTCCGTCACTTAAAACAAAGCACTTCCCGGACCCCCGCAAGTTGACCGGAAAGAAACGCGCGGCGCTCATTGCGAAACAGGATACCGACAACGCCGTTGATATGAAGGAAGCGCTGGAACGTAAACGGGCAACCGGCGGAATTGAGCCCTACAGCCGCAAGCCAATGAATGAACTCAAGTTACCGGACATCAAGCAACACGCGACCGCCTGGGCATGGGAGCGGTATCACAATCACCGGGGCAACCCTAAAGCCGCTGCCGCATTCATGCGGACATTGAGGATCGACGCTGCGGATTCTGACCCTAAATGGCAGGCATGGCTTGATACGGCAAGGGCAGCCGTCATGCAGTTGCGCCTTAATCCTCACATTACCGCCGACTCCCTGGGAATAGGTGAGCTTGTGAAGGAATACGAACAGGTACGCAAAGCCGAAACGGCGACGGTAAGGATGACCGAAGATGGCGATGAGGAGACCGCGCAGCAAATCAGGGCCGTTGCTCCAGAGTTAGGGGCGGCAAGAGACGCGGCGGAGAACATGGCGGCGCTTCTTCAATCGGATGCGAAGCATGGAAAGCAAGCAACGGCCACAAGATTAAAAGGCGGCAAATCTACCGGCGATAAGGCGAAAGCGGAACATCAAAAGATCATTGAAGTCTATCAGCAAATTAAACGCGATGCCGGAGGCACTAAAACGCAGATCAGGCAAGCCGTATTTGATCATTTCAATGTGAAGACAACGAAGATTAAAGAGCGTTTCGCGACAAAAACAGAAACAAAAGTTATTCGCAAAAAGGGGTTTTCCTTAACCACAATCAGAACGGCTACAGCCTCTTTATAAACCTTATGCAATAGCTTAGCCGTTGCACCGTCAACGCCTTGGCGTCATCATGTTTCCCGGCGTAGCGTTGGGGACATGACAACGAAACCAACTCACGACAGCAACGGCGGCGGCAACGCTGCTACGACCTTCGGGCCGCAACTCAAAGGGCTTCATTGCCCGAGTATCCACCAGCCTTCATCCTTCAACCGGAAGGCGGTGCCCAATGTCTAAGCAAAGCATGGAAATTGCCCGCCTCACTTTTGAGGCACTTTCACCGCGAGAACAACTTGCCATTGTCCGGGAAGTCATCCCCTCGCCCGCCGCACATACCGGCCCCCAGCATGAAGCCCTTTTGTTGAAACAAGCGGAAGCGGGGCGGTTGCTGGGTTGTTCGCGGCATACCATCAAGCGGCTTGTCGCTGACGGGCTACTGCATCCGGTCCAGCTGCGGGGGGCGATACGGTACCGCCGTCAAGAGCTGATGGCGATGGCCGGGGAAGGAGCGGCCGCGTAATGAGCAAACCCGACCACACCCTCCACAACTTGCTTTTCAACCTGACGGCGGCAAAGAATGAGCTTTACGACGTTGCGGTTCATTTCTCCTCCAAGTCAGTTTTCGGCACGTCGGCGCAGACCCGGCTGCACGATGCGGCCAAGCATTACGCTTACTGCCAAACCACCTACGACGCAGCGGTGTCACAAGCCCGGAAAGAAGGCAAATAATCATGACTGCCCCATGGAATCGCCAAAAACAAATTTCCATTTCCCCCATCCCATCGAGCGCCGGTGTTTCTGGCGATTCCTCGACGTTCGATGACGGTGGGGGGATCTCTTCCGAAGGCGACCTCGCCGCCTATACCGACACCGACGAATTCCGGGCGCTGATGATGCAGACCACGAGTAGCGAAAGCTGCGGCGCCATGCCGGTAAATGCGGCGCTTGCCTCCCTGGTCAGCTATGCCAATGAGGGGGCGGCAGAAGCCGGAACACCTTACACCGGCTTCACTGTCCGGACATGGGGCGAAGTCCTGGACGTGGTAGTCCCCCCTAAAAAATACATACTGGGGGACCTTTTCGCCTGCGGTCAGGTGCAAGTGCTATTCGGGCAAGGCGGGCTGGGGAAGTCACGGCTGGCGCTGAATATCGCCCGTAATCAAGTCCTGGGCATACCGTTCCTAGGAATGACGACGGGTGAAGGCCCTATGCGGCATTTGTTTGTTGGTTCAGAAAACGACATTCACCGCTGGAAGATTGACACCGCTTGCATGACAAGAGGCCTGACGGCGGAACAACGGGGGCAACTGGCTGACAATATCCACATGACAACGCTTGAAGGCGAGGGAGATTCTTTCATCAGCCTTGGCGACCGTGAGAACATAAACAAGTGGCGGGAAACGTTGGCACATTCCAAGCCTGACGTTTTGTGGGTCGATCCGTGGGGCGATGTCCTGACAGGCGACGGCTTCGACCCAGATGTCCGGGCGACCAACGCCATTTTAAGGAAGCTCGCCGGCGAGGTGAATCCTAAATGCGGCATTGTCGTTCTGGCTCATGCCCGAACTGGGGCAAGCAACATTGCCCAGGCAACCGGCTTTGATGCTGCCAATTTCGGCAAGGACTCGAAAGCCCTGTTTTCGGTATGCCGTTCAGTGGTGAATCTTGCTCCCTGCGATCAAAGTCAAACGCCTGACATTGTGTGGGCACCGGCAAAACATAACAACGGCGTGAAGCTCGAACCTCTACGAATCCGGCTTGACCCTGACACCATGACGTATTCAGCCGTTGGACCGCTGGATGTTGAGGCATGGCAAGCGGAAGTGAAGGCGCATCAGAAGGGGGGCAAGGTTAACAAGGCAACCGTCGAGTTTAATACTGACGCCGTTCTTGAACTTGCAAAGACCGTCAGGAGCTTAGCAGAGCTTGAGGGCGAGATTAAGAAAATGGGGGTATCCCGACGGGACGGTGTCGCAGGCATTGACGGCCTAATCCGCACCGGTTCACTTCAAAAGATACCGGCGGGGACGCGCAATAAGCAGATGATCGGGACCCCCCTTGCAATCCAAAATTACCAAAATTACCAGGCCCCTCTGGCAACATTGGAAAGATTGGAAAAATAACCGTCCGGCAATCTTACCCCACACACCCCCTTTATAGGGGTGTGGGGTGATTAGACGGCGGCGGGTGGCAATAGAACCAGCTGAAAGAAACAAGACAATGAAGATGACCCTGAAATATCAAGACGCGCTCAATCGGATACCCGCCCCGGGCGCCGGTTGTCACGGGGCTTTGCTTGGAGTGGCGAACCTGGGGACAATCGCCGGGTTGTCAGACGGTCAGATTCACGATGACATACGGGGGGCAATTCCGGCGGGTGACAGGCGGGTGTCGGATAAGGAGATCCGCGACGCCGTAACGAAGGCCCGCCGGGAGTTCAAACCGAACGCCCCCTTGACCTCCTACACCCCCGCCTATCGCCCCCACGTCAAGCCGCTCATTGACGGACCGACCACACTCCGTAAATTGGTTCAAGCCGGAGCCGGAACGACCGCCGAGGATATCACGGCACTCTCGCCCGTTACAATCGACTGGGAACCCGGCTACCTCGATTCGCTGGCGGTGTTGGGTCTCTACGATGGCGAGGAATGGCTTTTCCTTGGGGATACCTACGGCCGAACGGTAAAAGCCGCATCAGAGTGGCGGGATGAGATTCAAACCCGTTCTAGGGCATCCTACCCCCATATCGCCCCGAATCCCGTCGACGGTATAGCTCACGACCTGGGCGACGGCAAGACCTCCCGCCGTTGTGACGCGGCAGTATGTGCCTTTCGTTACGCCGTTGTCGAGTTCGACAACCTCCCCAAGCCGGACCAGCTCGCCTTCTGGGGGGCGGTCCTATCCAAGAAGCTTCTGAATGTGGCCCTGCTGATGGATAGCGGGGGGAAATCTATTCATGCCTGGGTGAGGGTTGAACTCCCCGACCGTAACGCCTGGGAAAAGGTTGTTGGCGGTCAGTTTTACGGCGAGGCCGGAATCTTTACCGCAATGGGCGCAGACCGCGCTTGCCGGAACCCCTCCCGACTGTCACGGCTTGCCGGCCACTACCGGGCGGAGAAGAACGCATGGCAGAAACTTTTGTACTTGAACCCGTAACGAAACCAGAAACGAAAGGACGATAGAAACATGAGCACCACCGAACAACAACGAGCCGCAGCCAACGAGCGGCAACGACGATCACGAGAGAAGCGACGCCAGGCCGCAACCCCGCCGGTCACGGACATTGAGTCACAACCTGTCACGCTGTCACGAGGGCCTGTCACGCCCACAGACTCCCCTGTATCAGGGGAATGTGTGGCGGTGGAGGCTGTCACGGTAGCGGCGGGGAGGTATCCCCCCTCCCCAGTTCCTTCGGGCGTGACACCCGCGCGCGTTGAGCGTCTAAGTAACGGAAGGTTTCCCGCCCGCCGTAGCCTGGTCATTCCGGCCACTATCAAGCAATACTCTGAAGCCCTCGCCCTCATGGAAAGCGGGGAAACGTGCAAAGCGGTTCAGAAGGCGACCGGGGCAACGTGGCTTGCCATACAAGAGCGGGGGATGATAGACGACCCCCACCGCTGGCCCGCTTTCGTCATGGCTTGGAAAGAGGCAAGGGCCGGAAGGATGATTGACCGCGCTCAAGAAATCCTCATGCAAGAAACCCCGGCGGCGACAAGCGAGGCATCAGGACCGATGGGGACTACGACCACCGTTCACCACAAGTCAGAACCGGCCATGTTAGGTCAAGCGCTCGCGGGACTCCTGCCGGAGACATTCGGCAAGGCCGCCGGCCGCGGGACGGTGACCGTTCATGGCAATGCATCTATCTATGCCCCCGTAACGCCCGGAACGCTCGATGATTGGATTCCGGAAGGGTTGATTAATCAGTAATTTCGATGTTGGAACAGAACAGAAAAACAAAACAAAAAAACGAAAGGTGATTGGTGAATTATGGCATACGATAGACTCGCAAGGGCAAATAAACTATTATCCACGGCTCAGGCGTCCGGCGCAGATACAGGGAGAGGCGGGGCATTAGGGTCATATACACCGCTCGCGGCGCCGACTAAGGTTGTCAATACTGTGCAGCCTTCCTATAAAACGTCTTCTGATTTCGCACAACCCGCCGTTTCAGATCCATTGCGCGGAATTGATGCCGCGATTCCTCCCTCCACCTATCCCGCCCCTGCCGTCGGTGCCGTCAAGAATACCGCCGTCACCAAGACCGCCAACGCCCCGAAGTTGCCGGGATCAATAAACCCCGCCGATACTATGGTTGGTCCGCAACTCCGTACAAAGGGCGTTGTGGTGAACGGGGCAATTCAGCCGCATGGCGACCTTGTTGACCCCGTTGCCGGTGCCGCATTCCGTCGCCAAGCCCAAGACCGAGCCGCCGACCAACAGGCATTTGGCGGGGATCAGAATGCGGGATATGTCGGGCAGGCATATTCAAACGTCCCCGGTGCGCCCGCAATCACCGGCCGGCCAATGATGACGACCAATGAAGTCGTCGGAGCGCTTGAAGGCAAGCGCTACGCCGACAGCAAGCCCGCCTACGACGAGGCCGGTATCGCCGCGGCCAAAGCCGACTTGGCCCGCCAAGTGGCATTTAAGCCCGGGAGCCGTGGCGCCAATTACCGAACATCCGCCCCCTTCTTCAACCTCCGCCCCCGCAAAGGTGTTGAGGAGGCCAACGCCGCAGGCGAGGCCGCAATCGGTGCTATCAACGCCAAGGGCGGGTTTGACGAGCGGATTGCCGGGCAAAATATTGACGCCTCCCGCTATGAACATGAAGCCGCACGAATTGAGGCGGGGCTTGAAAGAAAGTCGCGGGAAGGCATTGCAAGGGACGGGAACGAAACGGCGGTTACGATAGGAATCGCAAAGGCGCAGAATGCCCGGAACCAGTTGCGCCAGCGCATGGAAACTTCGGCATTCTTGGCGCAACACAAGGCGCTTGAGGATGAGATGGGCAAGCTTTTCCTGCCGGAAGAAAAAGCGGTTGTGAAGAAACACATGGAGGATCTTGTCCGCGAGTTTAAATCAAGCGGGCAGGCGGAATCCGCAGGCATTCAGAAACCAAGCGACGCCGGAAGAATCCGCATTACACGCGGAGGTAAGACGGGAACAATTAACCCCGCAGACTTTAATCCGGCTACCGATGTGAGATTATAAGGCAACATTGCAACCCGCCGCCGCGTCGTTTTGATGTGGTGGATAACGCACCGGGCCTAATTAACCTGATGCCGGGGCACCTGTTCAAACGGTTTGAGGTGCCGCTTTATACAGAGCGGATCATAGGGGGGAAATTAAAACAACCGCCCCCACGGGCACCCCAGCGCCTTCTGCAATCTCATCGCGGTAGTGATTAGAATCGTAATCTGGCCCGCTTCAATCTTCTGAACGGTCCGGACGTTCAAGTCTGCCAGTTCCGCCAGCCCTTGCTGGGTCATGCCCTGCCCGGTTCTTTCTCTTCGAATGTTGGCCCCGAACCTCTGAACTTCGTTTTCTATATGTAGTCTTTTTGGCACGCCCCATAGTGCCGTACCGGATAAATTGACAACACGGCCCAATGGGGCGTAAAACTCAATTCATGACGCCAGACCCCCGCAAAGCCGCCGACCGGACATTCTGCTTTCTGGTCATGCTGGCCCTAGGGCATACGGAGCGCACCACCATTGAGCGGGCGATTGAGATTTATGCAGACGGTGCCGGGGCGGCTGTCAGTGATTACCAGAGGGGGAAGCGCATAGAGCGGGAATGTTTTCGGCGGTGTTATGGAATAACCAAAACAGGAGAAAGCAATGAGTGACGAAGAAAGCGCAGCAAGCGCCAGAATAAGCTGGCACGGTCTTAATGCCGTAGTTTTCTGTTTCATGATATTTTTCGCGGCCACAGGCTGGCTAGGCGTCTTACTGGTTGGCGGTTCTCTGGTGTTCTGGATAGGCGGAACGGCTAAACTGAACAATGACGCCGCCGCCAAAGCCAAACAGAGAGAAGAAATAGAAAAGAGAATAGAAGAGGCCGAGAAAGCCGCCGACCTAGATGCCGCCTTGGTTAGTGTCGACGCCGCACGCGTGGCAAACGACCGGGCCTTTGCTGCCAATGAACTCAACAATACCGCAGAAACAGCCCGGGCCATGTGTGGCACTCACACAGCTTTTATAAAAGCTACTGATGCACTTGCGGCCGCTAATACTGCTTACGAAAAAGCCGTAAACAGATAGACATGATTCAGGACAAAAGCCGGACCTGCTGTCAGTCGTTTACTGGCGCGGCTTTGTCCGGAACCGCTCCTCGATTATCCTTGCCGCCGCCCTCTGTGCTTCCTGCACCGTCATTCCCGTTGCCTTCAGGCGCCGGACTTCCGCCCTCATTGCCGCGATTGTCACCTGTTTCTCTTCGTCAGATTGTTTGCGCATTACAATCAGAGTCGCTTCCCTTAGACAATCCGCAATCTGCCTTAAAGGGTTTTCCTTGTGGAGTCTCGCGACTTCCGCCGCTTCCATTTGAATTTTCTTTGCTGCTTTATGGTCCATTGGTCTGCCCTCCCGTTAGATGGTGCAAGGGTACTGTAGTACGCTTTCGGATGCAAGGCGGGGGGCGGTGAGGATTGCAAAATCCTTACTTCATCAGGTGCGAGACTTGATTATATTCCCAAAACCTCAAGCGCTTACCTTGTGCCATTGGCTTGGGAAGTTTCCCGTCCTTGATCCACTGCCAGACAGTGCGGCGCGTAACCTTACATTCGCGCGCCAACTCCACCAGCTTCACCCGTGGCCCGCGCTTCAAGGCGTCGATCACTCGCGCCCTGTGCGGTTCTGGAAGAGGGGCAATCAAAGCCTCAACACCTTTAATCATATATGCCGGAACTTGATTCATTCTCTAACTCCTTTCTTGCCGGGGAGTTTATCAAGTCAGGCGGGAGAGATAAAGCAGGGAGGGTGATTTCAGCGGGAGACCTCAGGGCGGGTTATTTTGCTACCAGTTATGCTACGACTCCAAAAGTCTCTAGTGGTATCTGGATATGAAAACATCAAGATTCCTCAGCAATTTTAATGTTTTTTCAGCCTACGAATCAGAAGGTTGCAGGTTCGATCCCTGCCAGGTGCGCCAGTCTTCGGGCCTTGTAACCCGTTTCATCGTAATCTCAAAACCCATCGTTAACCGCCCTTGGGCGGGAAGCCAGCGGAATGTCGGAATCCCATGCATCGTCCCGCGCTCCACTGCTTTCCGGAACCCTTCGGGGAAGGGTGTGTTGGTAAATTCCATCCCCCGTGCCAAGGTCTTTCCCTCCCAAGGGCGGTATTGCTTCGCATAGTTTTCTTCCCAGTTTCCCACCCAGGGGAAATCCGCACGATTCCATCGATACATCACCGTGAGTCCTAGTTCTGGGTTGACCGCACTGAACCAGGCCTGGTCGCAAGCGGGATCCATCAACTGGGCGGAAAAATCCGCGCTGCGGCGTTTTGCGCGATCCATGGTCCGTAAATCCACCGGCTTCCCATCAACTCCCGGCGCCATCGGCCAGGAAAAAGCCATATCCGACTTCAAACGGGGCGGCTTGTCGAACTCACCGGGATAGGTATGGGCCTGCGTCGCCGACATATTAAACTGCGTTACCCCTTTCTTCAGGAAGGGAGGCCCGAACGTAACATGTTCGCACAGCGTGAAAGGAAGATCCCGACGTGCCAGATTAATAATGACCTCCCGCACCTTGACGCAGGAACTGCCTTTGGCGAGTCTGACCGTCCGCCTGAGGCGCATCATCGAAGCGGGCAGATCACATTCACACACGAGCGTAATCGTTCTGCCGGATACTGATTTCCGGACCATACGCCAACGAGCAACCGTCGCCTCACCATGAGCGCCCAGCCCTTGTCGTTCTTCTGAAGGGGATGAGGATCCAAACCATCCTATACAAACATTATGGCCCGTAATCGAGGCCAACATCTTGCAACTGTAACGCCGGTCATCATTCTTCTTATATTGCCAGGGTTCAATACCTTGCCAGACGGGGTTCCATAAGGGATTAATTCTAGGACCATTTTTAAGCATGAGTGAGGCGAAGTGTCCGCCCCCGCGAAGCATGACCAATTGCAGGACGCCGTTATCCAGTTCCCAGCCCTGCCGTCCCTTGAATATTACATTCCGTATATGCATGGACCCTGCCCCACACGATCACTCACACCTTTTTACATAGAAATCCCAGAATATCCGCCATCCGGTTATCCTGGGGGAAACCTGCGCCAAGATGCTGGATGAAACATTCGCCGTATTCACAACCTATCAGGCGACCTTGCTCACACGACCAGTCTTGCATAACCTTTAAGTACGAGTCCCACCCCATCGCCGCCAGCCATTCACGCTGGGATTGATGGCAGGCCAGCATTTCCCCCTTTACGCCCATGACCGAGGTGATATCAACACCGAAACTCATCGGTAGCGGACGCCCGAATGCATCTTTGAGTCCAATGGCATTCCAATAGTAAAGATACGGGGCCTGTGCCGTAGGCGGAGCCGCAGTCCCGCAGTCATAGAGGGGAACGGATGCGATATATGCCGCGTTTTGAACCAACCGTGATGTCTGCTCATGATCCGCCATGTAGTCCGTGGGCGGCAACGTGAAAACCATCTCCGGATCGACCTCACGAATGATCTTCGTGGCCGCCTTGCGATAAAATGAGGTGTACTCAACCTCCAAGTCGCACCCGCCCGCGTAATGATACACGCCATTCAGCAGCTTCGCTGAAGCCGCGGCCTCGCCCAACCGCTTGGTCTTGATGGCTTCACGTGAAAGTGTTGGGGATCCCACCTCACCACCGGTCATGGTGGCCAGGTGAATCTCATACCCCCGCTCCGCCAGAAGCGCCAGCGTACCGGCTGCCATGAACTCAATATCATCTGGATGACAACCAAATGCCAAAACTCTTTTCATCACGCCACCTTTCTTTGACTGAAGTATCCGTTTGATCGCATGCTACTCAAATGGCCTTCCCCTCGCCAAAATTAAAAATCCATACTCCGGGGAGAAGGCGGGTTTCACGCAGCGCGTTGACAAGTGTAAAGCACTCCTGATGATTTTCCGGCTTCATGCTCATGGGGATTTCAAGCGTGGCGGTTGTATTGACGGGAATGGATAGGTCAAGCGATATACCCAGAGAACAGCGTTTCCAGGAGACTTTGATCCGGCCATGAGGGGAAGCGTATTCGGCCTTCACCCAGTCCAAGCCCTCCGGGAAATGGGGGCTCACCATGAAGTGTTTGAACCCGGGCGACTCTGGCACCGGTTTGATGCCGGCCAGATACTGGATCATCCAAGCGCTGATATCGCCGAACATGATATGGTTGCGTGAGGACTCACCATTCCACTCCTCCCACAGCGTGGTCGCACCCAGGCGCAACCAATGGACCCAACCGGGGAACTCGGGTTGCGTGATGAGACGGTAAGCCAGATCGGTATGGCCGTTGTCGGACAGCGCCCGCGGCACAACCTTGGCCCCTATAATGCCAACGTCCGGCCGATACTGATTGGCGATGACCGCTTCTGCCAATCGAGAAACCACCTTAGTCTTTTCCCCTTCTTCAACCAAACCGTGATGGAGCGCGCAGCCCAGAGCCGTCTGCTCGCCTCCGGCATAAACCCCGTCGCCCTTATAGAACCTCCGGTTAAAGGCGGTGCGAATGCTCATCGCCAAGCGGGCATACGCCTGCTGATCGTCAGGCCGGCTGGTAAGCCCGGCGAAGCGGGAGATTAACAAGGCATCAGTGTAATAATAAGCAGTCACGGGAAGTTCAGTGGCAACCCTGCGAGCGCCATCCACGTGACACCAGTCACCCAGTCCGAATGACAGGATGCCGCCGGTAGCCTGGCTGGTGCAATAGTCCACGTATCGCTTCATAGCCTCGTAGTGCTGCTCAATGCAACTGCGGTCGCCCGTATAGAGATAAATATACCAGGGAATCAAGATGAAAGCACTGTCCCAGGCCGGACCGCTACCCCAGTTGTACCCCCACCCTGCACTCGGAACGATCCCGGGCAGTTGACCGCTTGGCCGTTGCGCGTCCTCAATGGTCTCAAGCCATTCCCGGTAAGCATCGGCGACAGTGAAGTTCATCAACCCGGTTTCCGCCGCCAACTGGGCATCTCCCGTCCATCCGTTTTTTTCGCGATGCGGACAATCAGCGGGGATCCCCACAAAATTGCCGCGATAAGCCGCCAGCGTACAGGCCTGAAGCCGGTTCAAGTCCTCATTGGAACAGTTGAACGAACTCACTGGCTCGAAGGAGGTATGCACCACCCGCCCCCGCAGGGTATCGATCGTCGGTGTGCCCGACAAGCCTTCTACCTGAACATACTGAAATCCATGATATGTGAACCTCGGTTCCCATTGTTCCGGACTTCCGCCCTTGAGGATATAGCGGTCCGTCTGACACTCGCCCCCTTTGATATACTTACCGATATGCGTCTGATCGACGCTCCCGTCCCCGGCGAGGCGTTCCCCGTAACGCATCACCACTTCCGTGCCAGCGGCGCCACTGACCCGTAATTGCGCCCAACCGGCAATGTTCCGGCCTAGGTCAAATACTGCCACACCGGGCCGGAGGTTAGTCACCGAGTGGGGCATAAGCGTTTCCATCACTTTGCAAGGCGGTGCCATTTGCTCCTGCAGGATCCCCCCCGGCCCGGGCACCACTCCTGCGTACGCCCAGTTCGAATCATCGTAATCCGGCAGAGTCCACCCCTCCCGCTCCAGGCGGGCGTCGTAGGTCTCACCATTTCTCAGGCCATCGAACTGAATCGGTCCATCGGCGACTTTCCATTGAGGTCCCGAGAAAAGGGAGATTTCACGCCCGTCCTCCAACACCATCTCCAACTGGAACAGCAGCTTCGGATAGTCCCGCCAGGCGGCTTTGTCGAAATGCCAGACATCAGGCGTGTGGCAATTGTACCAGCCATTCCCCAGCATCACCCCTATGGCATTGGCATCAGAATGCAGGTTCGCCTCGATGGAATAGGTCACATAGCGGGCCCGGCGGTCGTATTGCGTCACAACGGGATCGAGCACATGATCGCCAATCTTCTGCCCATTGAGGTAAAGTTCGTGGTATCCCAATCCGCAAATCATGACCCGGGCACGGCGAACCAATCCTTGGATCTCAAATGTCGTGCGGAAAAGGGGAGCAGGGAGAACGGGAGCTTTCCAGTTCACCATACTCACTCCCGGCCGGCCGATCCACTGCGCCTGCCACCTCATTGATTCAGTTTTAGACATTTTAACGGATCTTGAACACCGATCCAACAGCGCCACCGAAATCCGAAGGCAGGGTGGTCACGACGGTCAAGTCATCCACATACGCCGTCCCCACACCGTTGAAGCCTAATTGGCTCATCGTATTGGCATTCGTATTGACCATGTGGAACCAGGATCCGGTGCGAATCGTTCCCGACACATCCCACCCAACCGGGTCGCTCACCGGCACACCTTCGTTGACCTGGAGTTGGAACATCATGTTGGAATAGTTTTCTGACACCGTAAACCGGCTCCACGCATTCGTGTCGATCATCGGCGCATTGTTGGTCAACACCCGCCATTCGTTGGTCGGTGTGGCGGTGAAGTTCCGGTGCCAAACCACCAGTTGCCGGTTGGTGTTCACATAGAAGGCAAACTGGAGATTGGTGTTGCCAGCGGGGGGATCAATCACCGCCACCGGGAGCATCAGGAAATCAAGATAAACCACCGCCCCGGCCGGACTGTGAATCTCATCACGAATGCTGTCCCGTAGCAGCAAGGCCTGGGTATGGTTCGTGGTGATCGGATAAGACCGTCCCCCACTCGCATAGGCTGGCAGCAGCGACATCGCTGACGCCGCGTTTGTCACCTGGGCCGCATCGGCATAGTAGTCCGCCGTCCAGCCGTTTGTCCAGGCCAATAGCAGCCCGTTCGCATACTCCTCGAACGACTCACGATAAGGTGTGTTGTTGATGTAGTAGGTGTCGTTAATGAACACCACATTCAGGTTGTTTGTCGCGTACCCGATGACCTGACTGGCCAACGACGCCTGCAAGAACGCACCGTTGTTAAACGTAAAGCCTAGGGCGGTGGTGGTATTGATTGATCCGTGCGCCACCGCCGCGCCCGTCAACGTCACACTTAACTGCGTGGCGCTGTCGCGGGTGAACACCGCCGTCAGGCCGGGAGGAAGATTATTCACCGTCACGTGGGAACTGAAATCCCCGCCCGGTACTGCCACAAACGTGTCTCCGCTCAGGGTAATCGTCATCGGCGTCCCGTTGTTGATTGTCCCCATCGTCAGTTCGCTGAAAGTCGTGGTGCTGTAGGCCAGCGCCGGCGCAGTCACATATAGAACCTGGATGGCGGTGGTACCATTCGACGCAGAGCCTGTCACGATGTTGGTCGTGAACGCCGCCCCTTGGAACGTCAGGGTGAAGTTCGTGCTGTTGAAGTTGTAGTGGGCCGCCGCCTTGCCGAGCAACATCATTTGAAGGTGCCTGGCATCCACCTTTACCACCTGGCCGGTCAGGCCGGTCGGCATGCCGGATATCACCAGTTTTGCCGTGTTGGTGGCATAGTCCTCATTATCCGACCCGGTGAAGGTGTCATTCGTCAGGGTGATCGTCACAGGCGGGGTATTGTTGATCGAACCGTCGTTCGGGGGCGATGCCTCCGTGAATTGGGTCGCGCTGTAGCTCAATATTGCCGCATCGTGAAAGGTCACCGCCAGAGCGGCGTTACTGTAACCGGACACATCTGCCGCGTTACCGAGCGTGAATGCACTATCCTTGAAGTGAACCGTTAGCGGGCCCGAATAGCTGGCGGCATGGTTAGACGCTGCATTGGTCAGCGTCAGTTCCACCGTGGTGGCGCTGGCGAGACGGGCCACCAGCGATAGACCGGGCGGCAGGCCGGAATCAACCTGCACATAACTGGTGAAATCATCGCCCACATTCCCTTTGAAGGTGTCGTAGAGCAGCGTCACCGTCACCGGTGTGCTGTTATCGATCGTCCCGTTGTTGGTCACGCCCTCCGTCCAGCCGGTCGGCGCCCAGGAGAGTGTCCGGTTGGTCACCACGAAGTCATCCACGTAATTCGTGCCGCCGTCACCCAGGGTCACTTTGGCCATCACGCCATTCGTCTGAACCATATGGAACCAAGGCCCGTTGAGAGTCACCCCGTCGGCCTTGTAACCCGATGGATCAGAGATGGGCGCGCCGCCGTTGAGCCGGACTTGATACAGGCTGTTGGAGTAGTTCTGCAGGATGGTGAACCGCGTCCAGACGCCGGTATTGACCATGGTGCCCGTCAGTTCCAGCCAGGTGTTGGTGGCCGGAATGAGCGAATGTTGCCAGATCGCAACATGCTGGTTGGTCTTGATATAGAGTGCATACTGGACTTCCGGCTTCCCGTAGGGTTCCATGTCGCTCCAGGTCGGCAGGGCCACGACGTCCAGCACAACCACGCTACCGGTCGTGGAATGGATGTTGTTATCCACCAGGTCAGTGATCGCCGCCAACTTGGTGTGATTGGCAGTGGGAAGCGGATAGGCAAGACCGGGCGCATAACCACTAGTAAGTGCATCGAGCGGCCCGGCCGGGTTCGTCACCACGCCTGCCACCGCCGCCGTTGATGACCACCCGTTGGTCGCCTGCAACACCGTGCCCAGGGCATAGGACTCGAACGAGTCCGACCAAGGCACCGAGTTGGTCACCGCCGCCTGCACTGTGACGGTAAAAAAAAGAAATACAACGGAACAGCAGGCCACAAAGCACACGAAGGGGTTGTTTTTTTCCCCTTTGGCGAAATAACGAGTCTCTTCTCTTTGTAATCTTCGTGATCTTCTGTTCAAACTCTCTTTTTGTATTAAGCCGTTCATGTGTACCCCCCATTCAGGCCATGATGGCTATTTACTGGACCTCGATGATGAATCCCATCGTCCGGGGAGTCAGGACAAGGGAGTTACCCACCACCCGCAAACGGTGGGTGGCTGGAGCGCCGGTCCAGCCGGACAAATCGCCCAGGTTGACAATCGGAGTACCAGACATCAGCGTTACTTGGGAATCACGCGTCAGGGTCCCGGTATAGTTGAACGTGGCGCTTGCCGGCAGGGTCAATGTCCCGCCCACCGTCAGTGACGGCGCGGCGCTGTTCGAGGACATGTTGATGATCGTGGCGCTTCCGAGGTAACAGGCTCCCGTCACGGTCAGCGAGCAATCCGCAACGGTCAGTATTCCGCCATTGTTCGTCAGCGAGCCCTGCACCACTGCCGTACCGTTCGAGAACAAGGCCGATCCGCCGGTTCCGACCGTGAGGCTCCCGCCACGCCACAGCGAATTGTTGATCAACTCCAGCCGCGTGTAGTTCGTGGAGCCCATGCCGGTGGCAAAGGTGTACCCCTGAAGGGTCGTCGCATTCGTGGCATTATTCAACTGGAAGGTGTTATTGCCGCTGTACGACATCAAACCTACCGATGACGATGTGGTCCAGTTGGCCTTCACATCCACCGTCGTCACATTGCGGAAGGCCATTGTGCCCCCATTCATGACCATCACATTACCATTGAGAGTAATCGTCGGCGCCACGCTGCTAAATTCAAGGATGCCACCGGCGTTGGTGAGCGACTGGCCTGTTCCGTTGAAACTGACAATACCGGTGGGCCTCAATATCCCGCTATCCTGGAGCAGTACACCATTGGCGGAGGCTGCGTTTTGTCCGATTGTAAGATCCCCACAATACACGGCTCCCCCACTAGTGATCATCAGTTGATTGTTCGATCCCCCAGTACCACTACCCAGGTACAGGGTACCACTCCTAGTATCCCATACGCTCCCCGCGCCCGTGACCAACCCTGTATTGGAATTTCCCCCATCCTTACCAATAAAGCCACTTGCACAGATCACGGCACCGCCACCACTGATCGTCATCTGATTACTCGTGGCCCCTGCACCCACATAGAGGGTGGAACTGTTGCTCCATACGCTATTCTGGCCAGTGACCAGCAACAAATTGCCGATGGCTGGGCTTTTGCCCACATAGCCTTTCCCATTATACGCTTTGCCGCCATCAGAAACCGTCACTCGGCTGCCCGTCCTAAACATTTCAAGATCACCGCCATTGGCCCAAACACTGCCAGCCCCCGTCACCAGCACGGTGTTGTTGCTTGCGGAGTCGGTTGACTGGCCGATGCGACAGAGGCTGTTATACACCGTGCCGCCATTAGAGATCGTCATCTGATTGTCCATACCAGAGACCCCTACATAGATGTAGGAACTATTACTCCAGACACTCCCCGCTCCTGTAACCAGCACCGTGTTATTGCTGGCGGCAACCGGACTTCCAATAAATGCAGTTGTATTTACAACTAAGCCACTATTGGCAATCGTCAGTTGATTATGATCACCCACAACGCCAATCGTAAGGGGAGCGCTCATTGCCCAGGTGCTATCCTTCCCCGTGACCAAGACCGCATTGTTCATACTGCCAAGTTTACCATCGACGCCATTATACGCCCTGCCGCCATTGGTGATCGTCAGTTGGTTTCCGCCTCCGGTGCCGGAACCTACAGCAATACGACTCACATTTGTAAATGTGCTACCCGCGCCCGTAACCAGCACGACATTATTGCTACCAGCACCTCCCCCAATGGCGCACTGGAAACCATTGTACACCGTACCCCCGTTCTGGATGGTGAGTTGATTGCGCGAACCATCGAAACCTACGTAAAAATATACACCGGCCGAGCTATTACTCAATAGACTGCCACCCCCCGTAACCACAGCGGTATTATTGCTGTCAGCGGCATTATTTCCAAAATAACAACCCACAACGGTCAAAGATCCATTGTTCGTGACGACCAGCACGTCCCCCCAGTGACCGTTACCTATGTAGTAATTTCCAGCATAATTACTGACCACTCCATCAAAGGTGTTAGTCTGATTATTAGCCGCATACTGGGCCTGCCCGGTCACCGCCATCACCGCCATCACCATGATTAAGACTATCTTTTTCATTACCATCGCCCCCCATCCTGTTAATGCGTTTTCATGACAAAATTCTCCCGAGGGAGACAGCTTACTTACATGTGTTAATAATTTCAAAATAACGGCCATATTGCAACACAAATCGGTTTGTATTTTTATTGAAGAAGATTTACGTCGAAAGTTTTGTTTGTCGTCACGGATATTCTGCTAACCAATAACTATACAGGCCACAGACCACGGCGCCAGGGACGGGGTCGTACACAGCTTGTCCATTCCTTCGTCCATCAGGTTCAATTCGCATTCATGTCCTTCGGGCACAAGCCAGCGGGCAGTACGTCCGAAAACACCGCGAAGACGCAACTCCAGCGGCGGGGTCGGATCGAAGCTGGAGTTAACCAGTAATGCGCTTACAAACCGACCCTCCCGGTCGACACGGGGAACCACCATCGTGCGGGCGGGTGTTTGAACGATCACCGGCAATAGGCCCCGCGCAATCCAGTCGGCGGCGACAAGATACTGGTTACGCTTGGCACCACTAGGCGCATCTTCCCACCCAAAATATCCAAAGACAGCAATCCGACCACCAGCGGCATTACTCGTCAACACGGTGGCCGGTCCATGCACTGCGCCTAACCGGTCCTCATAATTCCCCAGTAAAATGGCATCTTGAACGAGTGGCTCCAACTGGTAGATCCCGGAAGGATTGGTACCCGAATCCCACCACTTACCGGCATAATTTCCATTCATTTCATGATCGGACATACGTTCCCGATAGGGAGCAGGCAGAGTCAAAGGAGTGATTCGAACGCCCAACCACTGCCCCATCCCTCGCTCCTGTACTTGCATGGCGGCCCGCCCATCGAGCATGGCACCCTCCGTTAACACCTTACGGAGTTCCTCATCAGAGAGACCCGCCACCGCATCTGCGGGCAACAATATCCCACAGGCACCCTTCTTGGATGTACAAAGCGGCACCCCAAAACAAGAGAGAAAGTACTCCCGGTAAAGTTCTTGCGAACCCCAGGCGAAAGGTGGCTCGTCCGGGCGTAGCGAACGTGCCACATGCTCCATTCCCAGCCGCACCTCCAATCCGCCAGGATAAGTACCGGCATTAGCACGGGCATACTCCAACCAGAATGGACGACAAGAGGCAATCTTGGCGATATAGGATTCGTAATAACTCATGGGTTCCATACCCGAACAGAGCACGGCAAAGGAGAGACTGTTGCATCCCATCGCCAATCCCAGCGTTGCATCCAAAACCACGGCTGAAACCGACTTGCCTGTCGCGATGTGGGGATAACTGTCCACCTCTGTACAAACTTGATCAACACACTCCGGCATCAGGGCCGCTTGACGCGCCACATAGAAGGACGCTTCAATCGTCCATCGAGGCACATGATCCATATAGTAGCCCGTACCCAATCGTGCTCGGACAGGGTTCCCGGAAAGGGCCGACATCCGTTCAAGGATGGGGGTTGTCGGAACTCCCGAGTATAGGTTACGGCCAACCCCGCCCTGCTGCAAGCCCATCCGGCACTCCGGCGCCACCGCATGTACCGCCTGGGCCACCGCTCCGGCAACCGTAGCCAGACTTTCGCTGTTGAAACGGGTCCAGGCTAATCGAAGTTGCCCCTCGTCAGGCGCATTTAATGCCGCCACAAGTCCGGGGCGGTCGAATGATTGCCCAAGGCTAGATGAAAACTCCTTCACACAGCAGTCACAAAAACATCCGAACTTGATATTGTCATGCCCCGTCATACGCAAGTCGTCATCAATCCAGACCGAGGAGGGTTGCCAAGCGGCATAGGCGCACATCATGGCATCTAGATACGACAGGCTCTCCGGCGCGCGGGGACAGGGACTCGTCCGGGAGGTGACGCCATCCGGCCCCATCATCAGCGGCCACTGCACACCGTCATTATCCTGAAGGAGATTCATACTGTGCCCCAGCGTATTGGCAACCTGGAGTCCCGGTTCAATCCCCAACGCCCGGATTTCCTTAGCGGCCTCAGCCATAAAGCGGGCCGACTGGCGATGCCCCTCCAGGGGCGGAAAGCCAAACTCCGTGCAGAACCACACCTCATCGCAAGCCGCCCGGTTCCGCTTCAAGGCCTCTACCAGTTCCTGCAAGTCCGCCTTGCAGTTATGATGATGGGGCCATAGGCGAATGATCATAAAGGGGAAATCCGGTTTTTTTTGTTCTGTCATATTGTTTTCCTTAATCAGTAGTGAAGCCACTCTTCTGCTTGGTCTTCGTGTGCGTTTGATCAAACGCTCCATTGCTAGTCAGTGCCTCAATGATGTATTGCTCGATTGTCGGATGTTTGACCGCTGGTGCGCCAGGATAGACGAGTTCGCATTCGACGCCGATCTCCCTGCAATGCTCCTGCAGTTTCACGCCGTAGTTTGCGGTGTGGGTGGGATCTTTGACCTCCTGCCCCAGAGCGGGCGGAGTGTCGTAGATGAGATAAACCGGCGGCGCTCCCTTGGTGACCAGCGCGTAGGGAGAGTATTCCCTGATCCACGGCATCAACTGTTCGCGATACGCCAGGAACTCGGCGAAATAGGCGTTTCGCGTACCAGATGGATCTTTATATTGCATGAGGCCGAACGCGTGACCGCCGTAACTGCTGTTGGGCGTCCACTCTTTGAGTTGCTGCGGATCGAGGGAAGTCTGTGCCACTTGCACCGCGGCACACCAGGGGCGCGTCGATTCCCGCGCGACGGGATCATTGCTCTTCGGATCCGCCAGGTCTTTATGGTACGTGAGCCAGAGTGAAGAACACGCGCCGGCCGAGCCGCCGGTCAGGCAGATGCGGGCTTTGTCGATATTCCACTCTTGCGCCTTGCTACGGACGAACTGCAACGCCCGTGCGGCATCCTCCAACGGCCACTTGACCGGCGGCATCACGCTTGCTTCCAACGCTTTCGTGATGTAGCGGTAGTTGATCGTGACGATGGAAATGCCGGCCTTGAGATAGGGTAAATCATGGACCGTGATCCCCTTGGAGCCGTAGACCCAGCCTCCACCGTGAATCATAAAAAGCACCGGCGTGGGCTTGTCCGATTTCGCCTGGTAGAAATCGAGCGTTTGCCGGTCTTGCGGGCCGTAGGCAACGTCGGCCGCGGTGGGCTTGGGCAAAGCATCGGCGGCAGGGGCTTCGCCTGAGAAGGCTGATAAGGCGAGGAAGCAGGACAGCAGGACGACGGACGTGAGCTTCACTAGGGTGTATTTGTGGCAACGGATCATGAGAATTTCCTTTAAATCTATTTTTTTTCAGGCAATGGCGCCGTGCGCACGCCCCGCCAGCCAGTGGTTTTGTCCCCTTTTACGCAGGGTAAAGCATTGATGACGCGGTTCGACACGCGGGCGTTCTCGCACGGGTAGAACCAACCTCCTCCGCAATATCCCGTCCCACGTGCATCCATATTGGGCCAGCCGGGCACCGCTGCGTTTCCGCTCGCGTCGAGCTTCCCGTCGCCATGCAGCCCCGTATATGCGCGGCCCAGAGGATTGCCCGCGGTCACGATTTGCTCACAAAGATTCCCGCTCAAGTCCAGGATCCCCCAGTAGGCCGCTCCTGTCGCTTGGCGCATGGAACCCGCCACGGCATAAAGCCCCACTCCATAGGGGCCATGCGGCAAGCAGTCATTAAAGTTACAGTTCCCGAGGATGGCCGTGTCCTTCCCCAAGTTGTCCGTCACCACCGCCATGGTCGCTTTAATCGTCGTGTCCCCCCAGGCGTATTCGTTCGCCACGGGTTTCAACGGACCCCGGCAGGCCTTCTCGAACTCCAGCTCGGTCATCGGCCGAAGACCTGCCCAGGCCGCAAAGGCACACCCGTCCGCCCACGAGAGAGTGCTGCACGCCCGGGTCCGGGCCGACGTGGTCGCCTCGCCCACCGTCCACACTACCGTATTGCGCCGGTTGTTCTTCCCTGCGGCACCCGGGATGTTCCGAGTCGTCTTCTGCGCATCCGTCAGGGTATTGAAAAAGTCAACCCACTGCCCCTCTGTCAGCTCGTACTTCATGCAGTAAAAGGCGTTGAATCCTTTGGGAAACGCAGCCGGGATGGGGGAACCTTGATCGCCGCCAAACTTTGAAATTGCATAATGGAGATTACCCGTCGCGGCCCCGACCGTAATGGCTGCTTCATTTGTGATCAGGAAGGGGGTGTTCGTGTCGGGGTACTGATAAAACTCCGATACGCCGCTCCCACCCGAACCCACGTAAAAACTCCCCGGGGCGACGTACACCATCTCCACCGCGTACGCGTTCACGCGCACGATGTTGGTCGGCGCCAGGTTGGAGGGAGCGAAGTTCCACACCACCTTGACGTTCTGAACCGACGTCGTGCCCACCCCTTCCGCCGAACGGCGCACGAACAGGCCCAGGTGATCAGAGGGCACGACCAGTTCAATGCCCGTGCCCGCCCCGTCCGAATAACCCGCAGGATTACGCCCTGCCCCCGCCAGCATCACGTGTTGCCAGGCTGACTGCGCGTCAGATCGCACCTTGAAGAACACCCACGCCGCGTCGTGGTTGCTGCTCGAGCGCCACGAGTTCTCCCACACAATATCGAACTTGATCTCGGCCGTGAGAGTGTCGCGCACACTCACCGCCAGGTTCGTTACCACAAGGTTATTCGCCCAGGCGTGGCCCACCATGACCAAGGAAAACGCCGCACTCATCACCAGTAGTATTACCGGCCTCATTGGCATATTCATATTAGCGGCTTTCTCTGCATGATGGGAATTGAAGTCTTGTACAACGGCCTGTCCTGATCAAAGAACTCTTCAATTTTCCTTGAATTGATCTCCATGGCCGGCATCTCAGGACAATCATCGGCGGACGGCTTTTCACCCAAGGCGTTCTTCAGCACCTCCGCATAGAATGTCGCCACCCAGTTCCGCGAGTCCAGGACGCCCCAGTCCTCAATCCCCTTTATGAAACTGATCATCTTCCACGTGGCCTTGAGTTTGGCCTGCCGGTCCGTATTTTCAATGGCCTCGAATTTGAGCGCTAAAGAACGCTCATGGAGATAAAGCGCATAGAACTCCCAGCGCTCCCGTTCCTGCTCAGTTCTAATTTTGTGCCGGATCTTATCCAGAAAGTAAAACCCGCGTTGCAGGAACACCGTCAGGTCAATGTTGTCCGAATATTTTTCATCATACAATTCGTTGAAACAATAGAACTCATCCTGGGCATTGGGGAACATCTTCTCGCAGAAGTCCTGCTTTATTTTCTCCACGTCCGCATTCACATTCCATTTCAGTTTGGCGGAAAGATAGCGGCTGAAGCCGAATATCGCCCAGTCCCCCCTGACTTGGGTGGATATTCCGAGAGCATGGTTGGTCTTGTAGAAGGGGTATTGCTTTAGCCGGTTGTCGGCATAGGAAACGGGATCCCCCATGTGGACCCCCCAGGACCAGTAGATCCAGGGCCAGGCTTCGCAGATAATGAGGTGATGCGAAGCCTTGCCCCAGCTTTCTATGACCGTGTTCCATGGCTCCAGCGCATAATTGGAATACATATCCACCACCACACGGTCTTTGCCTTCATCATAACCATCGGCCTTGATCTTGATCGCCCGCGCCGACTGGTAATAGGAGTAGACTTGGATCTGTTTATCAGGATATTTCTTAAAAAGTTCCTTCCCTACTTCATTAGCCATATACATGGTCTGATCGCCAAAATTACCCAGACTGGTGCAGTTCGTGCACTGGCAATGACCGCCTTCACCGTCATTACATATAAAGGGAATCACTTCATACTCGGGGTGCGCCTGCAGGGTTTTGTCCGCCCATTCAATTCCCAGCTTAATTAAGCCGGGATTGGAAAGACAACGCTGGGCATGCCGGACCCGTTTGCCATTGATCAGGGGAAAGTATTCAGGATGCGCGTCATACAAACTTTCCGGCCAGATGGTGAAGAAATTGTGTCCGGATGTGCCGGCCACCCATTTTTCATTGATTTTGTTGGCCTCCCTCCATTTTCTTGTTTCCCCCTCGCGGCCGGGCGAATCCCAACTGAAATCGTTCCGGTACGCAAAATCCGGAAAGCTCAGAGCTTCCCGCTTCTCTAACTGTAGCGTAGGGGTGCGGGGGATCACCGTTCCGGCCTTGCAGGCAAAGAACCAGCGGCAACCCAGCCCCTCCAGGAAATCATACACGCTGAAAAGCGTGGCATCGCCATTGTGTCCGGCCAGGAATACCCGGTCCTTGCGCACAGCAATAGCGATCGCATCCCGTCCAGGATCCGTGGCCGCCACTTTCCCTCCAATCTTCAGTTTTTCCCGAATGTCAGCAGGAAGCAACGTGGTGTTACCAACCGAGATGACGGCCCCGTCAACGGGTTTGTCATCCTTTTGGATGGGGAGTTTCGCGCCGGATATCTCAAATATATATTGCTGGAGAACCGAGGCCGCCTTCACTTCCTCTTTGGCTGCCTGCGCCCCGATGACAATCGTGGAGGCGGGCGCGTTGTTCTTCGTCAGCACCACCGGACTGGCGCAACCGCTCGCCAACAGGAGGGCGACCAGGCAAAACCCACGCCATCCCCTATTCATGAATCGCCTCGCCAGAAAGCGTTACATTCGCCTGGGCCTCCTGGGCATAGCCGAGGTCATATTTGAAGAGGCGTCCGGCGCCTTTGCCGCATCCCTTGCCCTGATCCATGCCATCTTCCAGGAGATAAAGGCTCTTTCCGTCAGGCGAGACCGCGATGGCATGGAGCCCCTTGATGGAATCGTCCCCCATCACGGCAACCTTCAGCAAGGACTCGCCGGTATCCCACAACTGATAGACATTCGAGGCAGGCGACCGATCCACCACATAAATCATGCCTTGGCTCAAGGCCAGGCCCTGCACCGTATCAGGGGTCGGATATTGATAGCGCAGAACGATGTTTGTGCCCTTGTCCTCGAGTTTCATCGTTGGGCCCGCGGTCAGGTAAATCCCGTTGCGGCCATCGGCAATCATGGTCGGTATTCCGAAAGCGCCCGGGAGAAATGAGGGCGTCTTGAAGAGAAATCCTTTTTCAAGAGACCGGTTACACACATAGATTTCATGGCCCCCTTCCACCCGAGTATACAACTTGCTATCGGCCCCCAGTGCGCCCCCACCCTGCGAGGGTGCCCCGCCATCGACTGTGCGGATAATGCGCCCAGTCTTCTCCATCACATTCACCGTGCCACCCAGCGAGCAATAGAGGTTCGTGTCATCCATGGCGATCCACCGATGCCAGCCCCGGGGCAGACCGTGAAAATTGCTTTCCGATGGGTAGAAGTCGTTGATCGGCGCACCATCGGCCGTGAACTTATAGAGACCGGCTGGTTTTAGCCATTTTTCGTATAGCCCATAGCCGCCGCTCTCCGATACCCCGATATCCAGGATATAGAGATCGCCGTTCTTGTCGATGACGAGTCCGCCCGGGTTCTGCATCTGGATGAATCCGGTTTTGGCGAAGTTGGCATCCTTCACCGCTTTCCGGCCCACACCCGCCTTCAGCAAGTAACGGCCCTTCTTGATCAGGTGTCCTTCACGATCCTTGCTGTCCCACTGGAAACTGTATTCACCCGGTTTCTTTTGCTCACCGGCAAACAGGGTGGAGATCAGTTCCCCTCCCGGCGTGAACAACTGAATGGTCACATTGTTCGACTCGGTAAGCGTGTAACTGACTTTCCCATCCGTGAAGGAAAAGTTTTTGATTTCCGCCGAAACGTTATTGACGGCCAAAATGACCGCGGCCAAAACGACGATCTTCCCGATATATCGATGCATTATTGTTCTCCCTTAATTTACCTTGAACAAAAGACCCTTGTGATCTTCTGTTCAAACTCTTTTCTTGCGTACCCACCATTACCCCTAGAGTTATGACATGCACCCATTCACAGTTTCCAGCCTGGCATCATTGACTTTTGATTCGAGAGCATTTCCGTGAACATCTTCCGGGCTTTGTCCGTCGAAATATCTACTAGGGGATCGTATAAGAGTGCCTGGAAAGCCATGTCCCGGTCTTTTTCCAGGGATGCCTTCAAGGTCATGCACTGGACATCGGACACCCGCCTCACCAAGCTTTCCACCATCGGCGGCAACTGCTTTGAGACGACCGGCTTGACGGAATTTCTCGTGAAGTTGGCATAACTTTCAACGACCGCTCCATTCGCGAGAAAAGGCACCTGTCCCACATTCGGAAGATTTACATTCGTGCAAAGATCCCTGAACCCTAACAGCGCCAGCATCTGTTCACACCCCTCTTCGCCGGATTTCTTCAAATGCTCTTGCGGCTTGTAGGCAGGAAGTCTGCGACTGACCTCTATTCTCCATTTGGCTGGCGTCAGGACGACACCCCACCGATGAATATCCTTCTCGCTCGTCAGGTACCAGGGCACGAACTCGGCAAGATGTCTGTCACCGGCAGCGCCCAGAACGCCAAATCCCGCAAGAAAATCATAAGCGACAAGGTGATCGGTCTCGAACCAGCGTTGATTCTTTTTCCGCCACTGGGATTTCCGGCTGCGGTTGGAAAAGAAACCTTGACCTGCGACATGCCGGCGAAGCAGCGGGAAGAGATCACGTCCTTTCCAGCTGGCCTCGGACGCGAATGTGAAGTGATTGACACCGGCAATGTCGAGAACGATCTCCTGCCGAGCAGGCTCGGGCACCTCAAACCATTTTGAGACGAGTTTAGCCAGCATCGTTTGTGTCCCGAAGATTTCATGGCAGCAACCGATCGCCTTGATCCCGGGCGCGGCGTCATAGAGCGCCGCCGTACAGAGGGTCATGGGATTGGTGTAGTTGATCACCCAGGCAGCCGGACAATATTCCATGATCTTTCTGGCGTAATCGGTATAAATCGGGATGGTCCTGAGCGCGCGGCAGATTCCACCCGGCCCCGTGGTGTCGCCAACCGGTTGTATGATCCCGTATTTGGCGGGGATCTCAAGATCGGAATATCTCAGGTCAATCGGGCCCGGCTCAATGGACATTACAACGAAATCCACGCCTTGCAGGGCTTCCTTCGCGGTCTTGACGGCTCGCACCTTGAATTGGGTAAGGGCATCCTTGTGACCGAAGATATGGGCAGCAACCACCTCATTGGCCTTGGCCGCGTTCAGGTCGATATCATACAGGCGGAGTTCCCCGCTCAGTTCCGGCGTGAGCGCCAGATCCGTCATCAAATGCTTGGCCCACGCCCTGCTTCCGCCCCCGATATAGGCGATTTTGACTTCCTTATGCTGATCCATAGGTTTTCCTTATCTGAACTCTTTTAATTAATTATTTCGCCGCTTTTTTGATGATGAAATTGAGGATGGTTATTGCATCATCTTCACTAGTGGTGTGCGCCGTCTTTTCACGACAGATAACCAGAACATTGTCAGGATTGGCGTCCTTAAGTTTGGCTCCTAAGCGTAGAACACTCTGTGGCGGAACGATCTTGTCCTGGCCGCCAACCGTGATGCCAACGGGCATTTTGAATTTTTCAGGCCACAATTCCGCGCTTCTCTTTTTGTATTCTTCGGGAATGTCGGTTTTAGAGCCGCCAAAGGACTCTTTTATGTAACTTTGAAAATTGTCGTATTCCATATGATTGGCCGTTCCATTCATGGATGCGACACCGTCAATCAACTCGGGATGGAGGGCCGTGAAGGTCAGGCAAGATGAGCCCCCCATCGACGCCCCGCAGATGAATATCCGGCCTGTCTTATATTTCTTTTTCAACTCGCCAATGATTTGAACCACATCGGCCTCAGCCTTGGGCCCCATCCATGAGGTATTGCCACGGTAATCGGGCGTGACGTAGATCATCGATTTTTCAGAAGCCGTCTTCCTCGCGGCCCGGGCTTCAGGGAATACATCTTTCACGAACTGCATTCTATCTGAGCCATGCCCATGCAAGGCGATAAGGACGTCATGCTTGACTCCCGCCTGGAAGCGGGGCGGAAGAATCAGGTTATACTTTTGATCGGTGCCGTCACACTCCGCCTTGAACGTCACCTCCTCTATCTTGAATTTCTCCTCTCCCTTTTCCTTTTTGCCCGCGGCAAACACCGGCACCACCAGGGCAAGTAACATCACTACGAATACAAAATTGTAATTCTTCATTGCGCCCTTTGTTGAATTATTTCCCGCCATCAATCCCTGAATGTTTACACATAATCAGAAACTTATCAATACAAATCGTTTTGTATTGATAATGAAAAACAGTCATTGAATATACCGGAAACACTTCAGCCCTTGGGGAGGGTGGCGTTGGGGCTATACTTGAGTGGATTTCCGGACGACCAGTTTCGCCGGGTTGGTTAAACGTCGATAGGAACCGTTACATTTCCCGCTAATCCGGTCCATGAGAAGTCCGAATGCCTTGGCTCCAGCCAGATCGCCAGCGGCACAGACGGACGTCATTGGCACAATGCCGTAGGTCGCCAGGATTGAATCGCCGCCCCCTATCACCGCAACATCCTCCGGAACTCTCACACCCATTTCCTGGAGAAAACGGATGGCCATGGAGGCCAGCTGATCGCCACCAATAATTCCATCAAATTCTCCGCGGTGTTCCTCAAGGAAGCGTTTCATCGCAACCTCCCTAGTCTCGGCATCCTCAATTTCATGCGAGGCGGGCCCCTCAATGAGCATTTCGATAGGGGCCATCTTTCCAGCCCTCACCAGTTCCTCGCGTATACCTTTCTCACGGAGGGACACAATCCGGGCCATGGGTTTAGTATTCGCCAGACAAATGCGCCGCCGCCCAAGACTCAACAGGTGCCGCGCCTGGCGTCGCCCAACAGCCAGGGTATCCACACTGATATCGTCGCACTCGAGATCCAGCAGGTTGGCACCCTCAAAGGTAACCACAGGAAAACCGGACGCCACAAGGCGGCGTAGTTCCGTGTGTGGCCCCGGATCCACAGGATAGATTGCCAAACCATCCACTCCGCGATCCAGCAATCGCCGGATGACCATATCTTCAGATACCGAGTCATTGGGATGGGAGCTCAAGGTGACCGTATAATCGGCCTTCAATGCCGCATCGGTCAATCCATCCGCACGACTATGCGGGGAACCAGTGGCGAAGCCGGGAGAGATGAGGCCAATAACACCTGTCTTGCCTGATCGTAGCGCCCGTGCCGCGAGATTGGGACGATAATCTAATGCCTCAGCCGCATCACGAATACGCTGCCGGGTCGCCTCCGAAGCCCAGCAATTCGGGCGATCATTCAAAACCTGGCTGGCTGTGGCGGCATCAACCCCGGCCTTTGCCGCCACATCAGCCAGCGTTACACGCCGACTGCCCTGCAATTTGCCTTCCTTTGAGGATTTCTTCATTGGTGGCCATGATCATACAGAAACGGGTTGTTTACAACGAAATGAGATTGATTTCTACCAGATCAGTTCAACCCCATAGTTTGCGAAAATTCGGTCAGCAGTAATCACAGGCATTTGGTGATGTTTGGCTGTAGCGATAACAAGCCGATCAAATGGATCTTTGTGATGCCAGGGTAACTCCGCCGATATGAACATTTCTTCCCGTGAAAGCGGTAGCGCCCGGATTTTCCAAATCTCCGTCTGTTTTCTCACCCATTCACGTGAAGACTCAGGCAGTTCTATTTTCCCCATCGAACTCTTAAGCGCTATTTCAAAAACCGAGGCGTCACTCAGATACAACTCTGCATCCGGCTCTTTCAGGAACAGCTGACGAACAGCGGGAGTAAACCGGTCTGGCTCGCAACACAGCCAGATAAAAGCACATGTGTCCAGAAGAACTTTCAAATAAGGCCCCAATCCGCCAGTTCTTTTTCCGAGAGCGGAGCAAAAGCGTCAGAAGTTGACTTTATTGCCTTGGAAGTGAGTGTGCCAAAAACAGGACGCTTTGCGGTCGGCCAAGCCAGCACCGTGATCAACACATGTGCACATGCGGGCAATTCCCTGATTTCGGGACTTTTAATCCACCCGTTTTCTATATCTGCCTCTATCGTTGTGTACATATTCCACCTCTTGTTCTTAATATCAAAGTTACCATGCTGGAAACAAGTTCGTTTTCCTTGTTGCAGAGAAACCTAGGAATCAACGCGCTGCATCACATAATCGATCTCGTGGTCCCGCTGTGCTCAACACGCGGCGCCTTGTAATTCTTTAGCCCCCCGTGCGCCTTCCAGCCCTTATAAACGCGCCACAGGAAGAAGTAACTGATCGATGCAAAAACCGCGGACCAGATGTACATCCAGCGATAGTATTCCTCATCCCCGTGATAGAGTCGCTTCATGAAGTCCAGGAAGAGTCCCGCCACCACACTGCCGACAATCGTGACGATGGAACGTGCCATTGCATCCGCCGAGCCGAACTGGCCAAACTGATCCTTGGGGAACAGCAGCCAATTCAAGGGCATGGTCGCCGCCCCTTGTAACTGGGCGATGGGAAATGCAATCAGCGTCAAGATGATGATACTCCTGAAATCATGGACAAAGAAGAAGGATGCGATCGCCATGATCGGCCCAAAGAACCCGAGCCCGACCAGCACCCGTACCGGGTGAACCCGATCACTCAACATCCCCATCGGCACCATGAGCAGTAATCCCGGAATCGCCATCCAGGTATTGAACTTACCCAACTGTTCCAATGAGATCCCCAGATGGAGATAGAACAGCGTTCCCACGAAACCACAAGCACCGGCCACCTGCCCCGCCGACGACATCGCAAACATATTCAAATAGTAGGGATGGGTGAAACATTCTCGGAAATAGGTCTCAAAACTGGCCAATAGCCCCGTCTTGTTCCCCACTAGGGAAGTCGGCGGGGGATATTTTCCTTCCTTCAGGCCGAAACACATGGACATGAACCCGACGAAATAGAGGACTGCCGCACCCAGGAAAATAAACCGCATGTGCGTCTGGGCATGGGGGAAAACGAAATAATTAAAGGTCATTCCCGCCAATGTCCCTACTACCCGGAACGCGGCCATGAAACGCGCCAGATAGGCCGCCGGCACCATATCGTTGAAAAGATAATAGTAAACCGACGAGATGAACATGTTGAAGAACTGGAAGATGACGAGCAGCAGCCCGATCATGCCGATGATGACGGTGTTCTTCCCAAAGCCCCCGTGTCCCGCCATCAGCCCATGCACCCAGGTACCGATTTCAGGCGCAAAGGCAATGGCCACAAGCACGACGGTAATGAACGGTGTGGGCGCCAGCAAGAAAGGAATCCGCCGCCCCAAGGGCCCCCGGTGCCGGTCACTTCGAAAACTGATAACCGGATTGACAAAGAAGTTCATGACACTGGGCACGGTCACCAGGAACACACTCATGACCATGTTGGGCGCGCCAAGCGCCTTGAGTTGCAGGGGCAGGATCGAGGGCAGCACCGTCTCCATGAGGCTCATGGTGAAGTCGCCCCACAGGAGCCAGAAGAACACCATGACCAGCCCGAAGGTCGTGTAGCGAAGGGTGCCGCAGGTGTAAGCGCGCGGTTCAGCGTGAGATCCCGACCGCCGGTTCACACGGTTCACAATCATGTTCATCATTGAAGAGATTTTGAGCATAGTCACAGAAAATTGTTTCCCTTCAGGCCCTGATTACGCCTTCAAGACAAACGCCGCCAGCCACCCGGCAAGGTAAGCCGCCTGCTTCTCGCGAATGTGCTCATGGAAATGCACATGGTCGCAATAGAGTTCGGACCCGAGGTTGAGGGTGAAGGTATACAAATCGATCACTGGAATCCCGGCCTCCGCCATGATTTGATCAGCGGCCTGATTGTAGGCTACGCCGTCGGCTGAAAAGCGCAGAAAGGTCGAACCTGCATGATTGTGCACCGCTTCGTCACAGGGCGTGGTTCGAATCCAAACCGGCCGGGGCTTCATCCCCGCCAAAACGCCCAGAATAGCCTTGAGGTTCTCGCGGTATTGCGGAAGCGGAATCTGCTTGGCCCCCGTCACCGGATCCGTCTTGATGTCGTGCAGCCCGCAGTTGAAAAGCAGGAGGTCGCTGTCAATCCCGCCCGATTCCGCCTTGTTCTTGAAAAACGCCAGCAGCATGGACGAATCGCCGGTATTCGTTCCCTGCGGCGTGTCGAGATTCGACAGCGCTTCCGCCGCGCCTTCCATTCGTGAACCCGCAGCGCTCCCGCACAGGTAGGTTTCAAGATAAGGCCCGTAATGGACTGATATGCTGTCCCCGAAATAACAAAACCTCATTTTAACTCCTCCCGCTTCCCCGAGACAAATATGCAATCGCCAATAGAAATGCTTTTTTCGGCCTTGCGTTGCACCCACTCGACCCGAAGCTTAAATGGCACCGTGCTCGACACCTTGATGGTCGGCGCGGTTTCCCGTGATGGCCGGCTCGCGCAAATCAAGTCAACATGGCCCTTGCCGAATGCCAGCCGCCTGATCCCGTGCTCCTCCAACAAGCAGGGCCGCAACGTGATCGTGTTGGCGGGAACATCGACATCCACCCCGAGAATATCCTCGATCAGCATGGCAACCGGCCCCAATCCGGTCCAGCCCACGAATCCACTCCGGGACAACTCCCCCTCTTTCGCTGTTCCAGGGCGGTTCAAGTCCGGACTATAGCACTCCCACAACGATGCCGGGCCGAACCCGGTCCACACCTCGCAGAGATTCTCCATGTGCTTGACCGCCAGCTCGTACGCCAGATCGCGCCGTCCGTACCGTTCGAGCCCCTTGACGACCATGTAGTTGGTCGGCGCCCAGACACCACCACGCCAGTACGCCCCCAGCGAATCATAGTTCGGGTCATCCGCCGAGAGGCTCGGCACCGGGTGCTTGCGCCAGAACTCGGCGGGATTCAGCAGATGCTCGATCAGGCGATCCGCCCGCCCATGGGTGGCAATGCCAGCCAGCAACGGCCAGAACCCGGCCACGGTCTTGGAGTTGATGATGTTCTTGTACCGGTAGTCATCATTGAAAATATCATGATAGAAGCCGGTCTTTTCGCTCCACATGATGGAGTTGATCTTTTCGCCAAGGTCGGTACGTTCGGTCTCGAACCGGGCGGCGAGTTGTTTTTTACCCAACGCCGTCGCCATCTGCGCGAGGTAACCCGCCGACAGCGCCTGCTGGGCGCTGAGATCCACATGAGCCATGCCGCTGCCGTTGCGGTAGTGCCCGCCACGCGGCGAGTTATCCATGCCGCTGGCGCCGGGCACCTCAAACCAATACAGGCCGATCTCGTCGCGCCGCCGGTTCGCCTTCAGCCAGTCATACAACTTCACCAGCACAGGTAGGCAGCGGGCGAGACGGACCTTGTCGCCGGTCGACCGGTAGTATTGCCACTCGGCCCAGGCGTAAAGAGGGGGGTTAATGAGTTCGCCGTAGGCCTCTTTCTCCTTCTCAATAATGTACGCCATGCTGATGTAGCCGCGCTTATCCTGCATCCTGTAGAGGTTATCGAGGTTGTTGTAGCCCGGCATCACTCCCGGCATGTACTTGGAGAACATCGCCATGAAGCAACTGTCCCACTGCCAGATGTTGCCAGACCCGGGCATGCAACACATCTGCGACTTCCAGCCCTTTTTTGTTGGGTGCTCGACATTGCCGAGCCCCATCTCGAGCGCCTTCCAGTACATGTCAATCCACTCGCCATGCTGGCACAACACCGGCTCAGGCACTTTGCTTCGATCAAAGGTACTCATTGTATCTTTCCTTCTTAATCATAATCGTAATCTTAATCTCTCGGAGGGATTACGATTATGATTAAGAAAACTATTCGCCCAAAATAGGCCTTCTTACTTATCCCGGAACATCACCACCGGCCCCATCAAGCCACCCGTCCCCAACTCATTGAGCCACTGGCGCTCACAGAGGATCGTCAGCTGATTGGCTCCGGCCTTCACCACGGCGGTGACATCAAACATTGCCGGTTGACAATATCCGTTAAAGACATCTTTCAATTCACCTTTTTCGTTATACTTCACATGCTGCCCGTTCACAAATACCTTGGCGGTACCATCGTTGGAACCAATCCACAGGAAGACCTTCTTCCCGGCCGGAACAGATGCCAGGTTCACATTGACCCGATACGCCATCCGTCCCATGGTGTTGTGGTGTCCTAGCGTCGACCACGTCTCCTCCACCACATGGGTGGTCTTCCAGGCGGCATCATCAAACTCCGGCTTTGTCCAGCCCAGCGTTTCGGCATTCTTATCCTTATCGTAACAGTATTTCCACTTCACCAGTGCCGGAGCCAGTGGCGACATCGACTTCGCCACCTGGCTGGCATTCGAATACGCAATGCCAAACTGGCTATCGACATATTCCTGCGTAATCCAGTGGATCGCGAACTGGGCCTTGTAGCGTCGACTCATGTCGTTCAGCGAGCCCCGCCATTGATCCATGTCCTTGCCCAACCCTTCCAGCCGCCCCGCCGCCCAGTCCCGCCGCATCTTCATGAACAGCTCGAACAGGGTCTGCGATTCGTTCACCAACTGAACCCGCTGGTATTCGGGAATAGTGCGGCACTTGGACAGCGCCTCATCCACCGCCGCCCGGGCCTGCTTCATCACCTCGGGCGTGAACATCCTCAGATATCCGAACGCGCTACCGGAATACTCATTAGCGTCCACCCAGGCCCGATCCATGACATGCCAGTATCGGCTCATCGGCTCCGCCGCCGGTCCATAGAACCGCTCCATCATCTCCTGGATCACCGCGTCCGGCTTCAGGGTCGGGTCAAACGTCAGGCGGATTCCCAGTTGATAGCCCGGCAACATGGAGGCCCAGCCCCCCTTGGTCTCGGGCATCCAGTAGGTGCAGTGGTTGCTCATGATGATCGGGATGTCCGTCCCCCACTTGGTAATGAACGGATTGGGCGCGGACAACTCCGCCAGATTCATCCCGTAGTAGTAATAGCCCATGCGCGGCGAAATCTTTCCCCACCCTTTCACCATATCCAGCAACCAGGTCTGATTGGGGTGGTTCGGCCAGGTCATTGGATGCTGACGATTGAAATCGATCGGGGAAATTACAGGAATGACATTCGGGTGCACCTTGTACTTCATCGGCGGCATGGAGTAATTGACATACATCAGCACCCCGAAACGCACATCAGGGTATTTCTTCCCCACCTTTTCGGCTACACGGTTGGCCAGCAGGACCAGTCGATCCGTGATTGACCATTTATTGGCGGCAGGCTCCCAGACCCGCGGCACGGGATCAGCCAGAACCTCTTCAGGATCGTCGGTAGGCACCACATAATCGCCGGGGGTCAATGATACTGTGGGTGTGTAGTCCTTGTCGAGCCGCTGGATAATGGTATCCGCGACGGCATCGGCGATATCCTGGCGCGTCCACTTCAAGTATCCGGAGGGCTTGCCATTGACCTGCAGTTGCCATTCGGGATGTGCGGCCAATTGCTCCTTTGAAATACAGTTTTCCAACCCCAGTTGATTGGAGGCCAACAAGTTTCCATTCATGCGGTTACGACGGAGGAAATCATGATCAGCCGTGTCATCCCACATCCCGCGGTATTCCGTCGCAGGCGCCAAGGCCACATCCAGTTCAGGAAGTTCCAACGTGGCCGCCTGGGGGATGCATTCCCCCATCTCCGACGGCATATACCAACGACACCCCAACCGTCCCAGCAGTTCATAGATCGCGTAACTGGTGCCATATTCCGATTCGCCATAGAGGCCCACGCCCTTGCGCCCGGCCACCACGCGGAAGGCAAATTTCCCAGCCATGGTCTTTCCTACCGGCCCGAACACCTTCTGCGCCTCCGCGCCGATGTAGATCGGCGTCCGCTTGTCCCCGGCCGGCAACCCTTCGACCACCTCAAACTTCGCACCTGACATCTTGCCAAGATAAATAGCGAGATCGGCTACGGACTCACGAAACAGGAGTTGCCGTTCCTTCCGCTCTGCCAGACTCCGGATCTTGGCATCCCCTTCCCCGGCCAGTGAACCCGGCGCCACGACGATCACACAACGGGCCTCGCCCTTGGCGGCCAGTCTCACTTCCCCGGCTACAACGGTTCCAGTCACGATCAGGGCCATCACCATGGCCGAAACGACAGTTTTTACTTTGCTCATCTGTATTTCACCTTTCTCTAAACCAACACGACATCATCCAGTCCTACTTCGTAATCCTAATCGCAATCTTAATCGTAATCCTTCCGAGAGATTAAGATTATGATTAAGATTTCGATTAAGAAACTTTTCTCCAAAATCAGTCCCACTTACTTATCCCGAAACAGCACCACCGGCCCCATCAAGCCGCCCGTACCCACCTCGTTGAGCCACTTGCGCTCGCAGAGGATCGTCAGTTGATTCACTCCGGCCTTCACTGCGGCGGTGACATCAAACATCGCCGGATCACAATACCCGTTAAAGGCGTCCAGACTCTCGCCCTTACCCGGCACGACATACTTCACATGCTGTCCATTCACAAAAACCTTGGCGGTACCATCCGTGGAGCCGATCCACAGGAAGGCTCTCTTGCCTACCGGCACGGCCGTCAGGTTCACATTGACCCGGTACGCCATCCGTCCCATGGTGTTATGGTGTCCTAGCGTGGACCACGTCTCCTCCACCACATGGGTGGTCTTCCAGGCGGCGTCATCAAACTCCGGCTTCGTCCAGCCCAACGTTTCGGCATTCTTATCCTTGTCGTAACAGTACTTCCACTTCATCAGTGCCGGGGCCAGGGGCGACATAGCCTTCGCCACCTGGCTGGCATTCGAATATGCAATGCCAAACTGGCTATCGACATATTCCTGCGTAATCCAGTGGATCGCGAACTGGGCCTTGTAGCGTCGACTCATGTCGTTCAGCGAGCCCCGCCATTGATCCATGTCCTTGCCCAACCCTTCCAGCCGCCCCGCCGCCCAGTCCCGCCGCATCTTCATGAACAGCTCGAACAGGGTCTGCGATTCGTTCACCAACTGAACCCGCTGGTATTCGGGAATGGTACGACACTTGGACAGCGCCTCATCCACTGCCGCACGGGACTCTTTCATGACCTCCGGCGTGAATATCCTTAGATAGCTGAAGGCACTACCCGAATACTCGTTGGCCTTAAGCCAGGCCTGATCCAGGCGATACCAGTAACGGGTCATCGGCTCCGCGGCCGCCCCGTAGAACCGCTCCATCATCTCCTGAATCACCGCGTCCGGCTTCAGGGTCGGATCAAACGTCAAACGGATGCCCAGTTGATACCCCGGCAACATGGAGGCCCACCCCCCCTTGGTCTCGGGCATCCAGTAGGTGCAGTTGTTGCTCATCATAATCGAGATATCGGTGCCCCACTTGGTGATATAGGGATTGGGCGCGGACAACTCCGCCAGGTTGAAGCCATAACCGCGGAAAGCCACATGCGGCGCGGCCTTGCCCCACCCCTGGACGATATCCATCAGCCACATCTGGTTGGGGTGGTTCGGCCAGGTCATTGGATGCTGGCGGTTGAAATCAATCGGCGCCAGCGCGGGAATCACGTTGGGATGCACTTTCTGGTTCACCGGCGGCATGGAGTAGTTCACGTAGATATAGAGGACAAACTTCACGTCCGGATATTTCTTGCCAACCCGTTCAGCCACCCGGTTGGCAAGCAGGATCAGCCGATCAGAAACCGACCACTGATTAGCGGCAGGCTCCCAGACCCGGGGCACAGGGTCGAACTTCATCTCTTCAGGATCATCAGTAGGCACCACATAGTCGCCCGGTGACAGGGAGATCGACGTGGCATAGTCTTTGTCGAGTCGCTGGATAATATTATCCGCGATGGTATCAGCCACATCCTGGCGCGTCCAACGCAGGTACAGGGGATGTGGCTTGCCCCCGACCAGCAGGCACCATTCAGGATGGGCGTCACGCTGTTCCTTGGTAACGTAGCTTTCCAACGCATGTCCGCCGACCAGACGGTTTCCGTTCAACCGGTTACGACGGAGGAAATCATGATCAGCCGTATCATCCCACATCCCGCGGTATTCCGTCGCAGGCGCCAAAACCACATCCGACTCCGGAAGATCCAAAGTGGCCGTCTGGGGGATGCATTCACCCATCTCCGACGGCATATACCAACGACACCCCAACCGTCCCAGCAGTTCATAGATCGCGTAACTGGTGCCATATTCCGATTCGCCATAGAGGCCCACGCCCTTGCGCCCGGCTATCACGCGGAAGGCAAACTTCCCGGCCATGGTCTTGCCGACCGGCCCGAACACTTTCTGCGCCTCCGGGCCGATGTAGATCGGCGTCCGCTTGTCCCCGGCCGGCAGCCCTTCGACCACCTCAAACTTCGCACCCGAGATTTTGCCAAGATACAAGGCCAGGTCGGCCACGGAATCGCGGAAGAGTGCCTGCCGCTCCTTGCGTTCAGCCGGACTCCTCACCGATACATCACCCGCACCTGCCAGTGAACCCGGCGGCACGACGATCACGCAAAGGGCCTCGCCCTTGGCGGCCAGACGGACCTCACCGGTTACAACGGTTCCAGTCACGATCAGAGCCATCGCCATGGCCGAAAGGACACTCTTCGTTTTGTTTATCACCGGTATTCAACCTTTCTTAGAATAACTCGGCGACTTTCACGGTACGCTCTTCGCGACGCGAGATTTCCGCCGCCTGTCCGATGGCGGTGGACCACAGGCCGTGTTCCGTGGTCGAGGTGTTCGTTTCTTCGCCCTTGAGCACCTTGAAAAAGGCCTCCACCAGCAGGGGGTCGGCTCCGCCATGCCCGCCTTGTGCCTCGGGAATCTGGTGCGTGATCACTTCCTGGCTCCAACGCGGCCGGATGAGTATCGTCCGCTTCTCCAGGCTGACTTCCGCCTGGCCGCGATCACCGACTACCGTGAAGAGGCGGTCATTCAAGGAGGTGACAAAACATTCGAGATGACTGACCTTAACGCCGTTTTCATACTCAACCATGGCAATGCCATTGTCATGGGTGTCCTTGACGGAGGTGTACATGCAGAGGTCTTTGGCATAGCCATCGGCCGCCAACGCGCGGTCACTCCAGGCACTGTTCTGGAGATCGGCGATCTTGAAAACATCCGGGCACGTTTCCCTATACGGGCATTGTCGGCAGGTGGGCCCAACCGGCACACCGTGCTTTACCACAAACGGAATATATTGCGGCTTGAGCACATCGATTCCGGCAAAGGCGCTGACCTTGACCGGTTTCGGAAAATCCAGGAGCCAGTTAAAGACATCGAAATCATGACTCCCCTTATGAATCCAGAGGCCCCCGCTATTGGCATACAGGCGGTTCCAACGCGACATATAGGTACGGCCGCCATCATAGAATTCACGATTCTCCATCAAGAAGATCCGCCCCAAGACGCCGCCGGAAATCAGCTGCTTCAGTCTTTTCAGCACATCGTGATGGCGCAAATTAAACCCCATCATAATGGTTTTTCCGGATTTTTCCGCGGCACCCATGATAGCCTGGCACCCATTGACCGTGGTTGCCAGAGGCTTGTCGATCAGCACATTGACTCCACCCTTCAGCGCCTCCACCGCATTGGCTTCATGGCAGTAGTCCGGACTGGTGATCACGACCGCATCGAGTCTTTCGGCAGCCAACATGGCTTCAACCGAAGTATAAAAGTTCGGCAAAATGCCCAGCATTTTTGAGGCAAATTCCATACGGACCGGATTAGGGTCACAAAGGGCCACGACCTGTGCATCTTGGCGCCCGGTAATGGTCTTTCCAAAAGTCTCTATTCCCCTGCTACCTGCGCCTATAATTCCCACCTTGAATATTTGTTTGCTCATATTTTTTGACCTTCCCGTTCATTCCGCCAATATCACCATCCTCGATTTACCGGCTGTAAGTTTGATTTTTCTGACACCACCCGTTTTTTGCATCACTAATTCTTTACCGGAGAAAACGTCCTTCACTTTGCCCCCGGTGAAAAGGTCGCTGCGAAAACTCAAGGTGGCGGATTTGCCGTCTTCCGGAAAAAAAACAAAGGCAATATCCTTACCATTGCTCTTGCCGTAGCGGGTATATACATACCCATTGAAATCGTTTTTATTTGCCGCGGCAATCTTGATCGCTCCCGTTCCAGCCCCCGCGTCTGCGATGAACTTCAATACCAGATTTTCGAAATCAGAATAGCACGCCTTCTCATACTCATCGCCAAGATAGGTGCCGCAGAGGATCAGCTTGCCTTTGCCAAGTTTTACCTGCGCAAGCAGTGCCCCCTCGCTATCCGTAGTTTTCGCCAACAGGACGTATGTCGACTCCGGAATACAAGAATTTTGAACAGAAGACCGCGAAGATCGCAAAGAGGAAACGTTCTTCTGCGCCTCCGGCGGAATACCTATTTCCCCTCTTCGCGTGCTTTGCGTGCTTCTGTTCAAATTCTCTTCACTCTTCCACGGGGAAAGCATATGGAACGACCTTAATTTATAGGTTTTCCCATCGACCTTCGCCGTGAACTCGGGGTTCTCCGGAACCTGACGACGTCCGACCTCCGTCACACCGGAAGCGGTTCCCGGGAACCGCTCTTCGGGATAACGGTAGATGCCTTTTTCGTCCCAGGCCCCGGTTTCGGCTTCGCAATACAAGGTTCCCCCCTCCACGACAAACTCTTTGAGTTTTAAAATCGTGGCATCGCTCATGGCCGTCACCCGGGGCAGGAACAGGATCTTGATTCCCTTGAGTTCCTCCAGATGCTCCTCCTCAACAACCTTGAAGGGAACCGAGTTGCGTGTCAGGGCCAGCAGGAAACCCCTGATTGAGCTCAATGGTTTCCGGGCCTCGGACTCCTGAGCGAAATAGAGATAATAGGTCTGGGGGCTAAAGAGGACCGCCACTTCCGCCTGAGCAGGCCTGTAGTTCTCAAAAAGACTTGCATGCTCCTTCAGGATAGTCCCCGTATGCCGCATGGCCGAAACGCGTTCATCTGCAAAACCGTCATTCCCGATGAATCCGAATCCATTGCTCTCACATCCAAAGACTTCATCCCGCCAGCACCAGAGCAACACCGTATCCGCCCCGCAGGCGATGCTGTTCCAGATCCACCGCTGCTGTTCAACGGCCCGCACCGGATGATTCACCTCAAAGCCGATATTCGACCGCCCCCCCTGGAGTTCACTGACCCAGAATTTCTTTCCGCGTGCGGCGGAATGAATCATCTCCATGGTCAACGAATAATCCGCATTGCTCATCTTCCACCAGGCTGGGAAGTTGGAACAACCGATACCATCCAGTTTGTCGGCAATATCCCAATCATTACCCCGGTTCAAGGCCTGGTTCAGCTGCCCCTCACCCACCACCGTCATGCAGGGACTCGGACCATGCGCAGTGACATCCTTATCCGGATAGATGGCCTTGATAATCTTGTAGCGATCTTCGGCATGTTTGCTCGAGCGCCAGGTCAGAAAATGCGTGAATGACATCATTGAGGTGTAGGGTCGGGAAGTGGTCTTCCCGGGCATGACGTCCTTCCAGGAATCGTAACGCCGGATCCAGTCCTGGTTGAGTTCCTCCAGGCTCCCGAACCGCTCTTCAAGCCATTCGCGGTATTGCCTCAAGGTATGCTCGCAATAGCATACCGGCCCATCGGCCTGGACATTCCATCTCAGTTCATTCCACGCATCCCACGCGGCAATATTGTTACGCGTCCTGAAATGAAGCGCCGTCTCATGAATGAACCCGGCCATCCGTTTCCAAACCTCAGGATGATCAAAACATCCACCCGGCGTAAGTCCGCCGTGACTCTCATTGCGGTGTTCGGAAATCACCTTATGCCCCAGATTGGTAACCAGTTCACTGTTGGGGACAACCCGGTGGATCCAATAGGGGTGGACTTCCGCAATGGTGCTCAACACGACGTTCAACCCGCTGTCTTCGGCAAAATCGATGATCCGGTCATAGTCATCAAAGTCAAACTTTCCCGGCTTGGCCTCCACCCACGACCACATGACCCAAAGCTGTAGACAGTTGAATCCGGAGTCCTTAACCTTCTGAATGTCCTCCTTCCAGTATTTTGAAACAGGAAACGGCGGGCGATAATATTGCGTACCAAGATTTATCATATGAGACTCTTAAAAGATTAATATGTTTCTTCTAGATCATGCCACACCGACTCGCTTTTTGACAATACAAATCGTTTTGTGTCAAAATGTCTTCATAAGCAAGACCTCCGAGACATATCGGCACTCCGCCCGGGATACCGGTGTCAACTCGACCACCATGAGCGGCTCAGCGGAAGGTTGATTATCTGGCTTAACTTCTTAACGCGCCTCGAAAGGTGGCATTTCAGCGATCTGAAGCGCTTCAGATGCCAAAAACGGCATTTCTGGTGCCGGCTCAGCCGGGGGATTCCTGGGCTCAGAAACCAGCGGAGATAGCGGAAACAGAAAGCGCTATGCTAAACGAACTTCGTAACGACTTTATGATGGTTAAGCCGCACTTAGATACCACCGTTAGGGTATAATAAATGCATATTATTATATTGATACACCCGATAGGGTTTAATATATTCATTATAGAAATATTTATACCCAAAAGGGGGCAATATGACTGAGCCACTAATTCTATTCATCAAGAAACGGCGCCGAGACCTGAAGCTGACGCAGAAGGATCTGGCTGACCGCGCGGGTGTTGGTCTTCGCTTCATACGCGAAATGGAGCAAGGCAAAATCTCGCTCCGACTTGACAAGGTCAATCAGGTACTGGCGCTGTTTGGACATCGAATGGAGCCGGTGGCATTTCGTATGGAGGTGGATGATGAGGAGCGCTGAAATCCATATGCAGAGCCGTTTGGCAGGAATACTCGAGGAAAGGGATCATGACTATGTGTTTACGTATGATGCCGACTACTTAGCGGACGCCCACGCGGTTGCCATCAGCCTGTCATTACCCCTTCAGTCTGAAAACTTCAACGACAAGCGACTCTTTCCCTTCTTTGACGGCTTGATTCCAGAAGGCTGGCTACTGGATATCGCCGAACATACTTGGAAGCTCGATCCACGCGACCGGATGGGATTATTGATGGCGTGCTGCCGCGACTGCATCGGGGCGGTATCGGTCATTCCCGTGGAGGCCCAAGATGCCTAGTACGAACTGCCAGATCTGTCTTGAACCGCTAGGCGAAGGGGGCGACCAATTTCATGAAGCATGTTGTCGCAAGCTCTTTGGGGCCCTCCACCCGCCTGAGTTGCCCTACACATGGGAGCAACTGAATCAACTGGCGGAAAAAACCGTTCGCCAGCATGTCACCGTTCCCGGTGTTCAACCCAAGCTTTCCTTGCATCTTGAAAAAGGAAAACACCCGCGGAATTCCCGATTCACGCTGGTTGGCCTGGAGGGAGAATACATTCTCAAACCTCCGGTTGCCCACTTTCCACAAATGCCTGAACTTGAGCATCTGACCATGCGCCTAGCCAAGTGCTTCGGCATCTCAACGGCCGAATGCGGGCTCATTCCACTGGATGGTGGCCCACTCGCGTTCATCACCAAGCGCATGGACCGCGATGGCAAAACAAAACTTCACATGGAAGACATGTGCCAACTGACCGACCGGCTGACTGAACAGAAATACCGTGGCTCACTGGAACAGGTTGGCAAGGCGATCCTGCGTTATTGTAGCAACCCGATCTTCGATGCCCTGCGGTTGTTCGAAGTAACGCTATTCTGTTTCCTCACCGGAAACTCGGATATGCATCTGAAGAACTTTTCGTTACTTTATCGACTCGGCGGTGTAATTGCCTTGTCACCCGCCTATGACCTGCTCCCAACCGTCCTGCTGCTACCGGAGGATGTCGAAGAGACCGCGCTAACACTGAATGGTCGCAAGAATCGTTTGACCAGGGAGGATTTCACGCGATTTGCCACTTCCATGAAGCTAACGCCCAAGCAGATCGGGAACGTCTATGAGCATTTTTCAAACAGCCTCTCCCCCGCCCTTCAGTTGCTGGAAAAGGGATTCTGTACCCCCGACACGAAAGGTCGATTCAAAACGCTGTTTGAAGAGCGTGCCGCCCGCATCCACCTGCGCGAGGACGTCAAACGCCACCTGACAGGAAATCGGGAAGTTCTGAAATAACCAGTGCTAAACTGCTTGAGCAACGCTTACAGGGACCATTTCGGAAGAGGTTTCAGGGATACCTTGGGCCGGGTCCTACCCAATAGCGCCCCGATTTCTTTCTCCAGCCCAGCCACCCCCTGCGCCGTGGTGTGCACTTCCATGGTCAGATCCACCACATGCCGCTGTCCTGGCGCCAACCGGATCACCCGGCCCTGATCGCGCTCGAAGCGTTTCGGGTTCGGCAAATTCGTGCCGGGCTCAAGTCCGGTAACATAGCCGTCCCCCAGCCCACCCGTATTTTTCCATTGGACGAAACAAGGAAGTTGCTTGAGGTTGAACCGGAGCGCCACCCCTTTATTTCCGGCCTTGTTCCGCAGCATCGCCACCGTATTCCCTTTGCGGTCCGCACAGAGCTGATGCCAGTAGACCTGCTCGACAAAGCCGGGCGTGGGAGCAAGATATGTATTATAGCCCTTAATGCCTTCAGCTGCCCCGGCATCACGTGGCGCCACCTGTCGACTGGGCGCCACCATCCGGCTGCCCTTCTCAAGAAAGGGTTCTCCAAAGTTGCAATGATAGAGCAGTTCCAGCTCCCGCTCCACCGCATTCAAGTTAACCACCTCATCATGGATGGTAACAGCATTGCTGCCCACCACGGTTGAGATCCGGGTCTCCAACCGGAGACACGGAAAGAACAACATTCCCTCATCTACCATTCCCGAGACTACCAGTTCTGTGGTGCCGGCTGACTCAATGACACGAACCTCCACCCGGCTGGCAGGGATATTGGCGATCCGGCCATGCAAAGGTAGCGTGATCTCGGAGGGGTTCCCATTGTTGTCCGGGACAATATCCTTCCCCGCTGCGCCATTGGAGTTCAAGCCGCACCGCACAATACATTCGTCAAAGCCCTGCAACCAGCCCAAGCCCCCGCAGTCCAGGGGATTAACAAACATCGGATTCACCGGCCCGGTCACCGGCGAACGCCATCCGAGTTCGCAGCCGTCATAGCGACCTTTCCAAAGACCCATCCCACGGGTGGGAACAATCGTGAAGGAGAGTGCCCCGTTGTTAACCTCGATGACATCCACGCCTTCGGTGAAGCCTCCATGCAACGTCCGCTTGACGATAGACCAGTTCCCCGGACTGTTGCCTCCCGCCGTTTCAGAGGTGCGGCTGAACGTTTCCAGCCAGATCCCCGCCTTCACATCCGTCAGAACCCAATTCTTTTCACTGCTCATCGGTGTCATCCTCCCTCACCTGTCATAACCGGACCAAAATCGGAATCGCCTACACCGCCACCGGCGGCTTACGTTCGCCAAACCGTTTCGCCAGGGAAAGAGTCTCCGCCAACGGAAGCACCCCTTCCGAAGCACCTGGACACGACAAACTGGCCGCCGCGCAACAACTTGCCAGCCCGGCCGTCTCCAGCACATCCCAACCTTCATGCAGTCCGAACAGCATCCCGGCACAAAAGGCATCGCCTGCCCCGACCGCACCGGCGATGTAGCCCTCGGGCAGCACTAGCGAACCGCGCGAGTAGCGCCGACCAGCCTGGTCACGCATGTAGACCCCTTCCGGCATATGGACGGCCACCAACTTCATGTTGCCGAATTCATAGAGCCGCTCGACGGCCTCCATCAAGGCGGCCCCATCCAGACGCCGCTGATCGTCCCGCACCGTAAGCCCCACCGCGCGGGCCGTCTCGATCTCATTCAATATCAGGTAATCCACATACTTCAGCGCGGGCGGCACCAACCGGGCAAACCGGTCACTTTCCTCGCTCACCACATCCAGACTGGTCAGAATCCCTTCCGCCTGCACCTGCTTAAGCAATCGTGCCGCCACGGTGCCGTACTCGGGATCGGTCTGATCCATGGCATCCAGCAACAGCAGATAGCCCAGATGAAAAATCCGGCAATTCAAGCGGCTGACAGCCACATGCTGCGGACTGAACAAGGCATTCGCCCCGCGATTGTGGAAGAACACCCGATCGCCGGTGGTTTCATCATTCATCACATCCGTGAAGGACGTCGGAGCCACATCCGTTACCTGGAGCCCCTGGATATCCACACCCAGTTCCGAAAACACGCGCTGCAGATACTCGCCATCGGCATCATGCCCAACCACCCCCAGTCCCGCCAGCGGGAAAGACGCCTTGAGCCGCGCCAGGTCATGCAGTACATTGGCGGGCGCGCCGCCGGGGCTGAACATCTGATCCTTGATGTTGGCCAGCATGCCGCGACCGGGCAGGCAGTCCACCCGCTTCACGCGGTCCACAATCCAATTACCCGCCGCCGTAATCCCATTCCGCTGTGTCATCGTTGAGTCCTTATGTTTTTGGTCCATTTATCCGTCCTGAACGGCACGGCGGGGAGATCCGAAGTGTTGTAGAGCGTGCAAGGCGGATTATCCGCCCAGCCATATCTGACCGCCACCGGCTTCGGCACCTGCGGACTGGAGACTTCCACCCCGGCCCCCTTCACCACCGCGTCGGCCCACACAAACTTCTTGTCTTTTCCGGCAATCGCAAAGGCCGTTAACTTGCCCCCCCGGGCCACCAAGCCCCCGGCCACGTGATCAAACTCAAGCCGGATCCGCCCCTTCTCCCGATGCATGGCCTTATAGACCGGCCCGGAAGCGACCAACCCCTTGAATCCATAGGTCCCGGCCAGGGCCGGCAACGACAGCCGGAGGCCGACGTCCTGTTTATTCCGGGGATGGATATCATTCCCCTCGCCGATATCAATCGCCACGGCCATCCCGGTGTTCGGGAGCGCCAAGGTCATGGCCTGCGCCTCGCGCAACTCTGCCCAGGTGGATTCACCGGGTTGGTTCGGAGGAAGCTGGAAATTGGCCAGTTGCACAAACAAAAAGGGAAACGCCCGCTCCGGACTTTTCGCACTGCTCCCCTGCTTCCACGCCTCGCGCCAACTTTGGATCATGAGGGGGAACAGCGTCCGGTATTCTCTGGCCCGGTCCGCATTCGATTCTCCCTGGTACCAGATGGCACCCCGAATGGCATAAGGGAGAAGGGGCCGGATCATGTTTTCGAACAGCATGTAAGGCGAGTGGGGATTGCCCGGCCCGGGCGGAGGCGAGGGAGGCGACGGAACCAGCCCGAAATTAGCCTCAATCCGGTATCGCCACAACCCCACCAGTGAAACAGACTTCGCCTCCTGCCCGTCTGCGGGAATCAACCGCAACTGGCTCGGGGCCCCGATAAAACCGCCCGCATAAATGTTGCTATAGACCCGGACGGCAATGACCGCGCGGCCAGCCTTGACCAGATGTCCCGGAACGGTATAGACCCGGGGCGTGCTCCAGGCGTCCGGTCGTTGCTGCATCGTGATGCTGCCGACCTGCACCCCATTGAAGTAGGTGACGTCCGACTTGTCGGTCGGGCCCAAGCCCAAGGTCAGATCCCGCCCTTCCCATCCGGCCGGAATGTCCACCTCGCGCCGGAACCAGAATACACCGCTGTAGTTATGCCCGGCGTTCTGCCAGCTCCGGGGAAGCTCCATGGTTTCCCAGTTGCCATCCGCCAGCCCGGGCTGATGCCAGCCCTCGGCTTCACCCGCGTTGGGCATCTCATGCCGATCATACTTTTCCATCCATTCCATCTGTTTGGCTTGCGCCGTCGTGATGGGGCTTTTCAAGAGCCGATGGTAGTCGCTGACCACCCGCTTCAGGAATGGAACCGTCTCCAGCGCTTCCCGCGAGGTCCAGGCCTCGGCAATGGTCCCGCCCCATGAGGCGTTGATAAGTCCAATCGGGAGCCCTGTCTTGCGGAGGATCTCACGACCGAAAAAATAGCCGACGGCCGAAAACGTCACCGCCGTGTCAGGCGTGCAGGGAGCCCACACTCCGGTGATATTAGGCGAAGGCTCGAGCTCCGCACGATGAGGGACTGTGAAAAGACGCAGGTTCGCGTAATTGGCGGCGGCGGTTTCCTCAACCCCGTTATTCACGGTGTAAAGTTGGAACTCCATATTGGATTGTCCTGAACAGATCCAGACCTCCCCCACCAGCACGTCCGTGAATACCAGCTTTGAAATGGCGGATTTAAGAATCCCTTCAACGCTCAATTCGCGCGGCTCACAACTGGCCGCTATGGGTGCAAGGTCCACCCGCCATTTACCTGCCGCATTGGCTTTCGTGGACTTGGCTTGTCCGGCGAACCGCACCGTAATCTTCTCACCCGCCGTCGCCTCACCCCACACCGGGACCGGAATATCACGCTGCAACACCATATGATCACAAAAAAGAGCCGCCATCTTCATCGCCATAATGATCCTTTATTTTCCATGGTTTTCACAAAATCTATCAGACACAAGCCAGTATGGTAGCCCGGATCGGCATCCGGCGTAGCCGGGATCACCCGCGAGGGTTCGCCACGGCTATCACGCGTTTGCAGGAACAGCCCGGAAACCGGAGAGCGAAAAGGCCCGAACAGAGACCGGGCACAGTCCGCTGCCGCCGCCGCGAGTTCTGCCCGACGGGGGTGGTCCGGGGCCAGGCGGAGCAGGAGTGCAGCCGCGCGCATGGCCTCAGGCAGCGGCCACCAAGGCATATCTTTGTTCACAGATGAACGGGTCACGAGATCAAACGTCTTACAGATTCCGCCCACCGGCCGCTGAAACCCGTTGGCAAATGCCGCGAGGAAAACCTCCGGGAGAATTTCCCGGCTTGCGGCCACAAGCTCGCGGTTTTGCGGCGACAGAGCGTCCCGTTCCATCGTCTGCAGGAGAAACCGGGCGGCCAATCCCGTGAACTCGAGCGCATGGCCCGGATCCTGCAGGATCTGCTCCTGCGCCTGCCAGGGCCGTCCTGCATTATCCGTCCACTCCACGAAATCGAACCGCCGCAGGGGCCCGGAGTCCTGATGAATCACATGCCGCCCGAGCAGCTTACGGAGGAAGGCGACGCCGCCCTCCACCCACTCATTCTCGCCGGGGAAGAGCTCACACATGAGCGCAAACCCGCCTAGCGCAATCATCCAGGGACCTTGGGCCTGGCGGCCCGGGATGGGACGGACCGGGTTCTTCGGATCGAATGAAATCTGATCCGACTCAAATTGACCGGAAGTGATCGCGGCGGCGGCGGAGCGGAATGTGGTCACGCCCAACTCACTCCACGCGGGACGCCCGAGCCGCACGCCGGCGGCAGCTAACCCTTTCCCCATGAACAGGTCGGAATATCCGGGCGACAGCGTCCGGGCCGAAAAGTATTCCCGCTGTCCATCCGCCCCGCACCGGAAGGGGCGGCCATCAGGCGTGGAAAGAAAAACGAAACGCCCCTGGTTCGCCTCCCCGAAGGCGGCCATCCGTGCCGCAACGGTCGCCAGCATCCCGTCGCACCGCGCCACCAGGGCGGGATTGTCCACGAGAAAGGCGGCATGCCCCGCCAGTGCCTCCAGCCCCCGTCCCTGGATCCACCCGAATACGGCGGAACGTCCGCAGAAATCACTCTCAGGATCAGCGGACTCCGGAAAATCGGCACCCGTCCTGGTGTTCAGCTTGGTATCCACAAAAGGATATCCGGCATTCTGCTCAAACCGTGACACCACCACGTCAATGCCAACCTCCGTGGCGGCACGACAGTCAGGCACAAGGGAATGCAGGAACTGGTTATTCATAATCCGGAGAGAATATTTAAAACAGCCGGAGTTTGCCATAATGATATTTTGGCGTTAAAGTGACTTATCTTTTCAAATGAGGAACGAAGTCGCATGACCAGTAATCTTTCGCTGTTTTTGAGTGTATGGATCAAGTTTACTTTTTTATTCACGCCGTTCTTCGCCCTGTCCATGTTTCTCAGCATGACAGAGGGATACAGCGAGAGCCGCCGCCGTAAATTAGCCCTGGCGGTTGCCGGGGCCGTGGCGGTCGTCTGCCTTCTGCTATTTTTCGCCGGCAATCAATTGTTCGCCCTCTTCGGCATCACACTCAACTCTTTTCGAATCGGGGCCGGCGCCCTCCTCTTCCTGTCGGCCGTGGGCCTGGTCCAGGGAAGTCAGGCGCCGACCAGCCTCTCTAGCGGCAGCGATATCGCCGTGGTCCCTCTGGCGATTCCCATCATTGTTGGGCCGGCGACGACCGGCACCCTGCTGGTGTTGGGAGCGGAGTTGGACGGCGTGACCGCGAAAAGTCTCGGATGTTTCGCCCTGCTCTTTGCCGTGATGTGTATGGGCATTTTACTCCTATTGAGCTCGTTGATTCAGCGTTCACTGGGTGACCGAGGCATCGGGATCCTCAGCAAGCTCACCGGCCTGATATTGGCGGCCTTGGCCGCGCAGATGGTCATGACCGGCATTCAGGGATTTATGATCCATTGACCCTCTACCTTCAAGAGAGAATCACCTATAATGAACTTCAAGATTCAGAGTCTCATCATTCTCATGTCGTTATTGGCCATGGCCAACGGATACGGCGCTAATCAGGAATCCTGCATATTGACTGGCTGGGGGATTGACGAAAAGAACCCGGAAGCGTTCATTGCCAACGCCAGAGCCATTGGTTTCGATGAATTGATCGCGGGGTCAACTGATCCGGCTTTCCTGAAAAAGGCGGTCGACATTGGAAAAACCAATAACATCAAAATATTTTCCTGCCTCCACCCCATTACGAAAAGCATGTGGGAAAAATATGCCCCCACCCGTCCCGTTCCATGGCAGAAGATGACGGAAGATGAAGAAGCGGCCCGCAAATTCATCGCCACGGGCAACAACCGGTATATTATTCCCTACCAGTTCGGCGGGGAGCCCATCATGAGCAATGAAGTGCTGGCCGCCAAGATCTTGTGCCTCAGCGACATGGACGCACGCGAACTGCTCAAACCGATTATTGACGATATTGTGACGGTACCGGGAATTGAAGGCGTGGCTTTCGATGGTTTTGGATATCAAAATTATCGGCGCTGTTACTGCGAGCATTGCCAAAGTTTACTGGAGGACTACAGCCAGAAGCATCCGGAGATCCCTAAAAACGAAAGGGAGACGATATTCTTTCGCGACGCCCTGGTTGATTACATAAACTATCTAGCCGACTATGCCCGGTCCAAAAACAGGAACATCAAAACGAGTATTCATATCTGGCCTGTTTTTACCCAGGAACCCCTATATGGAAACCGCCTCGATATCGACTACTGCGGCCAAACGGCAGCTTGGTATACGCTCTGGCCTGAGGGAAAGATCGCCGAATACAGCAGAATTATTTCGCAGGAGGCAAAAAAATACCACCCACGCCAGCAAGGGGTCGGCATGATCGGCTATTATGATCTTCCCGGCCAATTTCCCGTTAAAGATGCGAACCGGGTCGACATGGAACTCAGGACCATGATCCATAACGGCTGCTACCGCATTCAGGTATGCGGAGCCCAAGATGTCATCAACAACAAGGAAGTGTCAGCCGTCTTCAGAAAGTATTTTGAGTAATTTCTGTTACCCCAAGATTCACTGCACCTTCACCTTGACCACGACTTTTCGAACCTGCACGGCCGATTCATAGTTCAAGCAGGGCATATGAACATCTCCCGGGAAGAAGACGAGAAAGGTTCCGGCGCGAGCCGTCAGGAAGTCGCCCTTAGCCGAAAACAGCGCACAATCCTTTTCAGCTGAATACGGCTGGGTCACCGTACATTCACGAATGGGGGCATAACCCATGGTCTCTACGCCTGACGCCACAAACTGAACATCAATATAGCGCTGATGCGCTTCCCACAGGCCTTTTTCCCTTGGCCGGGTCTCATACTGCTGCACCAGGGCAAATACCTTATCCCCGTCAAGATCATAGCGGCCCGGCGCCACTCCCGAAAAGTCCTTGCCGGCCAGATACTCAAGGGCCATCTGGATTCCCATGTTGATGCCCCGATAGAGGGGTGCATTTTGTATACAATCAATAATCATAATGTTTCTCCTGAATGAATCCTTAATTTAGAAAATGAAAATATATCGCTTTTTCGCCGCATTGCGATCATTTCCATCATCATTTACCAAGCGGTCCAGCCACCATCGACGTTAATGATGTGGCCATTGGAGAAACTCGATGCATCGGACGCCAGATAGATAACCGAGCCCGCCATTTCATGCTGCTTCCCGACACGACCCAGTGGAACCTTTTTGCTGAGCCGATCGATAAAGGCCGTGTCGCCGGGATAGTTGCCTGCATTCGGGAAAGGACCAGGCGAGACTCCGTTGACCCGGATGTTTCTGGGGCCCCAGCATACGGCCAGATAACGGATCATCTGGTTAAGCGCGGACTTGGCCATGCCATAATCGATCGGATTTGCCTTCATCGGCGCATGATAGGCTCCGGGATCAGGGGCAACCTGTCCATACATTGATGAAAAGATCACAATGCTCCCACCCTGAGGCATCAGTTCGGCTGACTGGCGGGCCAACAAAAAGGACCCGGTCAGATGAGTGGCAAACGTCTTGTTCATTGCCTCGGGCGTGAACTCATCCACCGTCAGATTATTGGCGGCGGAAATACCGGAGACCATGACGTCCAGCGTTCCGAACGAGGCTTTAATTTTATCAAAGCATGCCGCAATACTGGCGTAATCCCCGCCATCAACAAATGCCCCCTCAAACTTCTGGCCGGGATACTGGCGGCTCAACTCCTGCGCGGTCTTAACGGCCAGGTCCTTATTGAAGTCCGCCAGAAACAGATCCGCCCCCAGTTTTGCCATTTCCTGAACAATCGGCGTGGCCAGATATCCCACCCCACCAAAGAACGCGATTTTTTTATTTTTTAGCTTAAACATATTTTTTCCTTACTGAATTAACGTGATTTCTGCTTATAGAATTGAATCGCTTTACCCTTCGGGGTGTCGATAATTTTGAATTCGCCGACAAACACCGGCTGCCGGATGTTGAGCTTCTTGTTTTTCACCATGGAAGCAAATTCGCTACGCTTCAAGGCCGCCGTTTTTTCCGCAATCCCGGCATCCATAAACAATGTGGTGGCATCGTCAGCCACCAACGGCTTGTCCGATGCGATTTCCTCCTTTGTCCGGACCCGGTTCGAAAGACGGTAGGAAAGCAGCGTGGCCGCGGAAAGAGTCTCACCCCCCACACTCAGAAAATCCCCCTTTTTAAAGGACCCGACGCCGCCTTCCTTGATTGGGAAGCTACGCCGACTTTGGGATTTGCCATCAAGGTAGAGTTCGACCTGCAATCCCTCCTTATCCACAACCCACGTCACGGCCATTGCATGCCATTCGCCGGCCAGTAACCAAGGCCCCTTTTCCTTATCTCCGGAAATAGCGGCACTGCTAAATCGCTGTGATGGGTCACTTTTCCTTACCCCATAATAGTGCCGGTTCTCGAAAAACAATGAATGAGCCCCCCGGACCTGATTCATATATATACTGAAAACAGGCTCCATCTCTTCAGCCCCATACATCAGGCCATCGCTGCGATAAATCCGCAAGAAGTTGAACGGCTGGCAACGAGACCCTGCTGGCCGTAATGTGTCATCAAATGAATAGTCCAACGAAACGCGCGCCTCCAAGGTGCCGGCCGCGAGGTTAACCAGATCATCGAGAGGAGCCAGAAACAAAACGGCATCGACGGTTGATTTCTCCTCCTTATTGTCAGCGTTAGCCTTAGGCTTACCATAAGCCCCCATTCCCGATATGGCGACGCCCATAACGATTACCAAGGGTAGATAACCCCGAAATTTCCACGGCCTCATTGTCTTTCTCCTTTGCTGTTGAAAAATCTACTAGGTGGCGTTCGACGTCCTTAGCGAACGCATTGTCCGTTTAAAGATCTCTCTAGACCTACAGCCGCCGAGGACGTCGGCTGCCACCTGCGCTTCGCTCTTGGATATGACCTTCCTGGTTATCCGACCTTAGTTGTTACCCAATAGTTACTCGTGCTTTACTCCTGCATTTTGCGATCACAGAATCAAATTCCTCTCTCATGATTTGAAGTTCTTCAGGACTGAGCGCAACCCCGTCAGACATCACCGGAGTCCTGAATTGAATTTGCGCGTTCGTCAGCGCGGCGACCAGCGAAAGATCGCCCCACTTCATGATGCCCGGCAGATGCAGCGCCATTGAAAAGAAATCCGGCACCACTGCCTGATTGTATATGTATGAAACCGGACTTTCTTCCAGAATAATTTCCTGGTTTACCTGCTTCAATGCATTCAACATCAGGGCCGTCACCCCTGTTTCCTTATACGCATGCAGGGATACAGAGGAAGCCTTGAACTGCGACGCAGCAAACTCACAGAGCAAGGCCATCTGCTTAGCCCATTCGCCCTGCATGGACTTACCGAGCCATAATGCCGATCGCGATAAGGAACCATAATGCGGGACCGCCTCTGCGTGAGTTTCGCCTGAACCCCAGAGATCCGCGAGTATGACTCCTTGGTTCTGCTTCAAGGCGGCCTGGATCGCCTCAAGGCAGACTTTCTCCTTACCGTCAGGATGAGTGAAGAGGACAAATTCGGCGGGCTTGGAATGCGACCCCGCCACCAATACCGGAATCATTTCTCCGCCGGAGGTTTCCAGGGCAAACTTACGCCAGATTCCTTCTTCAGAATATTCATGAACATGCGCCAGTATAAGCCAGTCCGAAATCCTTAAGATGGCCTGGAGTTCTGCCGCCTGCTTCTGGATATCCATGGGGTTCAGCTGCCGGGCACTTGCTTTTAGGATTGCCCCCTTTTGCCGGCAATACTCAGCAATCCCCGGGACCGTTGCGGGTCGTTCGCCTTTTTTAAAAACCATGACCTGATCTTCGGGCAACGTGGAAAACGGGATTTCCACCTTCGGCAGCCCATTCCCGACGCCTTTGAGATGCAGATCAAACCAGCCCAGCATTGCCTCGCGAATTTCCGGCCAATACCCATGCGGACGATTGAACGCCTGATTAGCGAACTGATCGTAGGCCCCTAGCGCCTGATACACCTTCTTCGCTTCATTAAAACTCCGGAGCATTTCCGAGACGAAGAACGTGGGATTGGTGTCCTGAAGACAATTGCACAGTTTCAGCGCACGCGGGGCCACCAGGGCCAGCACGCCTGACTCTTCCGTGAAGGTCAATCCATCCGGCAGGAGTTCACAGACGCAATTGTGCCTGGTGACGTAAGATTCAAACGTTCCCACACTGACCACCGGCATGGCGGCCGCGATCCGTTCATCAAGCGCCGCCAGCCACATGGTTTGGTTGCCCCCACCGCTGGCACCGGTCACCCCGATTTTCTCATGATTCACAAAATCGAAGGAACAGAGCAAGTCCACGGCACGCATGTTGTCAACGACCTGAGCCCCTATGAGGGTTTCTCCGATATTCATGAGTGAGGCCCCGAGCGAACCGCCATGATACTCGTATTCACCATGTGTCGTGGCTCGCTCGCCTGACCCAAACGCATCCACGGAAAGACAGACATACCCATTTTTAGCCAATGAATGGCCGCGACTCTGGACCTGTTCCGCCAACCGGCCCTGCGCCCAGTGCCCGTGTACGTTTAAGACTGCAGGAAAGGGCTTATCGCCATCGGGAATGTAGAGGTTTCCCGTAACATAGAGCCCGGGCCGGCTTTGGTAATAAATGTTTTTAACAACATACCCATCCATCCGGGTGGTGCCGGTTTCATGATAATCAAGTGCCAAGGCATGATCTACGGTAACACCCAGCTTTTCCCAGATGGTGGCAACCAGTTTCTCGCGCCGGACTTTCCAGACGGAAGCCTCTGCCGGAAGCTGGTGAATCCTGAATTTTCGGCCAGCCTCGGCACGCAGACTATTGCTCAGGGCATCCTTCAACGGCTCATTCCAGACTGTCGGGATCATCACTCAACCGCTCCTTTTATGGCATCGCGAGTATCTGCATTTTCAAAGACGCAAGATTCTCGCGATAAGGCTTTCCATCTTTGACAGTATTGTTTGATTCATAATACGTCAGCAAAATTTGATGATCGATAAAGAGAATGCTCGTATAACAATAATTATGCGATTCATCTTCGATATTTCCCAGAATCTGCCACGTTGCTGCGTTATCGTCGCTGATGGCCAGGGCCAAAGGGGTACGCCAATTCCAGTTCTCTCCCGCGTTAGCGAAGGAGACCTTCCGACGATCAGTGAATACACACATCAACCGCTGGCTTCCTGGAATGCGACGGATCGACTGCGGGCTGGCAGGTGACACGATATCCGCGGCGGCCTTCATTTCGGACCAGGTCTTCCCGTTATCAGCCGAATAGGCCTGATACATGTACCCCATTGTCGTACGACAATAGAGCAAAATCCGGCCATCTGCCAATTCCTCGACACCCGGTTCCTGTAGCCTGAATTCGTATTGGCACGCCTCGCTCCATGCTTGGCGGTCTTTTTCCAGAAGTGCATGGGGTGGAATAATATTCTCTTCAAGAACTTGAATTCGATCCGAAAAGGCCCAGGTCATCCCGCTGTCGTCTGAATAGAACAAGCCTAGAGCTGCTGGAGCCTCCGGCCCATTTCCATGTAAGGCGGCAGAAATCGCAAGCCGGCCTGACGAGAACTGACGCAAACGGTCGGCGTTAACCACCATATATTTGTCTTCACATAAGCGGTTTACGCGTACCGGATTGGCCCACGATTCGCCTTCATCGGAACTGCGGCTGAAGAAAATATCGTCCTTGTCCGGAGCTGACTTACGGAGAAACACCATTCCCAAAGCGCCATTCTGGAGTCGTTCGAGGCTGACACTCATCTGGTTCAACGCCGTGGAATCCTGGAAATAGACTTTGCCGTCCCGGATTTCCCCCGTAACCGGATCCAGTATTCCCCCGAACAAGTCGGCGGTATCATGATCGGCCCCTCCGCCGGTGAAACGACTGTAGATCAATAAAACTTGCCCGTTTTTGAGTACAACGGCACTCCCTTCACCAGCCCGTTTTACCGAGGCGGTCTGGGGTGCTATGACCTTCTTGAGGACACTTGAATAGAACAAAGGCGCATCCTCTTTCATTTTCCAGCAGTTTCCAGCAGTTTAGTAAGCGTGGGAGTCAACGCCTCAAGCCATCTCACATAACCCGGCATCGCCACATGCAGCTTATCTGGCATTACCGCCTCGGTGATGGAGCCATCCGGCTCAAGCAGCTTGTCACCAACATCCAAATAGAAGACAGTCTTATTGTCAGCCAGCAAGGCGATCTTGGCGTTGGTTTGACGGATGAGCTCATTCCGGGGTTCCTTAATGGACCTCCCCCCGGGCAGGATGCCTTCGACCAGCACCTTGCTCCCGGGCGCCTTTTCATGGAGCGCCTTGAGAATAGCGGCAACCCCTTCGGCTATCTCGTCAGGCGTAAATCGATGAAACAGGTTATTGGTGCCCACCATTAACACAATGACCTTGGGGTGGACCTGGTCGAGCACTCCATTCAGGACGCGCCAGAGGACATTCTGCACCCAGTCGCCCCCGATCCCCAGATTGACATATCGGTACTTCCCGAAATTCTGCTTCACCAACTCTTCCGGCCATCGGGCCGTGATGGAATCTCCAATGAAGATAAGCTCGGGTTTAATCGCGAGCACTTTCTCACACTGGGCCTGATGTTTTTTTATGTATACCTGATCGATGGTCCCATTAGTCCACACCTCGGGAAGCATCTGCGGCACGGGGGTTGTGATTGATGGCAAAAGGCTCCTGGCCATTTTGGCATGGGATGCTGGCAAATCCACGACCATGACGATCGCAACCAGTAGAAAGAATTTTATTGAACCCGTCATTATGATTCCCTCTTAATTTATTGGACTCGTGAGCCGCTTGCAAAATTCACCGATGATACGGCCGAAGACGGTTTCGACGAACCGAAACCCTCCAAAAAAACACTTGCTCAATGGAGGGTTGCGCTCCGTCGCAACCTCTTCGAGTTTTGCAAGTGGCGCCCATCATTAAGATTTTCTCCTTATCACTACCTCATCCTGTCCTGATGGGCGGGGTAGCTGCAGCGACAGATGGCCGTAGTCATCGGAAGTATATTCACCGAGCAACTGGCCATTCACGATGCACGCGTATTGCGTTTTGCCTTTGCCCATGTTGACCAGCAGGTCATGCTTAGCTGCCGACAAATACGGGGCACTGAGCGTTAAGGACAATGTATCTGACACAGGGTCAACGCTCTGCTTCATGATAATGACATCGTAGCAGGGCGTCACCTGGTACGCGGTATAATAGGCCGCGCACATGGGGAGCAACACGGCAGACAAGCCGCCGAAGTTCGGCGCCCCATTCATCTGTGCCGGCTCGATCATGTAGTGTTCGCCCAGATAATGATCCTTATCGAAGAACTGTTGCCAGGTATTCAGGATCAACTCAGCCACCTTCCGCGCCAGAACCGGTTCGCCCGACTCGAGCAAGCCACGCCAGATATACCACTGCATCACCGGCCAGATCCCGCCGTTCCAATAACCTTTCGGATTATAGCAGGGCGCGGTCATATCCACCGATGAGATGCCCCACGGGGTAAGGAAACGGGCCTGATCCATCAGCTGCTTAATCAGCCTCTCCTTATGTGTGGTCAGTCCGGCAAATAGCGGCAGGAAGGCACAGCCCGAGGGATCGCCAGCGCTTCCATCCAACAGCAGGGGCTCAACACCCTGCTCGGTCCGGCAGAGCCACCCATAAAGCCCGCTCTTTTCATCCCACATCTGATTATCGATGATGCCCCCCAGCAACTCTGAATCACACCGGTACTGCTCCGCATCCGCCCCCTTTTCAAGTACATAGGCCATATTGCGCAACATGCGTGCCATACGGAGCATCTGAGCCATAAGGATTAAAGAATAGACCCCCTTGTCCGTGAGCTTCTGTTCTTCAGCCCAGCGTTGAATCGGATGATCATCAATACCCAGGTTGTAGTTGTAGGGATAGGTGCTCAACATCCCGTCATTATGGGCATTCACGACACTCCCAGGCGTGCGGCCCAGATAGAAATCATACATCCGCTTGGCCCCGGCATAGGCGCCCGCAAGGGCTGATCGATCCTGTGTGGCCTGATACACTTCCCACAGGGCATACAGCGGCGTGGGCACCGGTGAACCGCAGTAGAGACAGGGGAAATCCTGTTCCTCCCCGGTGAAAAAGTAGCTGGCCTGCTGCAGCGCCAGCCCCGGCGCAAACGTGGTCATCCCGACCGCCGTTAACCCGCCATCCCAGGAGTAAGGCAGAGGAAAATATTTGGATGGCACGTAATAAGGGGAAGGCGCGCCAAACAGTTTCATCGGATAGTTGACGTTGAACAGCAGGACATCTCTCAGGCGTGCCGCCATTTCTGAATACGGGCCCTGCGGAGGGCTGGTTCGGGAAGGCAGAACGGTTCCTTCATCCTCGACGAGCGAATTGGCGGTGGGCCGGTCCATGCACAACGTGAACCCAACGGTTCGTTCAGAGTGTGCGGGAACCGTGATCGGATCGCTGTCCGCGGCCCCCCAAGGACTCACCGTTGAATCTCTCTCCAACAGGGCGGCGGGAAGCTCAAACCGTTTGCGTAGATGGGCCAGGAAGGAACCGTTTCCGCTCCGGGCCTGAGGCGTCATGCCCTCCAAAAGCACCGTTTCGATCCGCTCCGGCTCGTCTTGCAGGATGATCCGGAATTGAACGGTTGATCCGTCAGACGAAGCCAATTCCACCCGGGCATCATCCCGACGCGGCTCATCGACCAGCAGGGTCGGCAACAATTCCGATGCCCCTTTATCACCCGGGAGTCGCCCCTCATTGAAAAGCATCCCATCCAGCCAGATCCGCGCCGTGTCATTGCCCGGCGCCTCAAGCGGACGAAGCTCGATGTTAAGATCGGCTTCAGAAACGCGCCCGATGGGCACTCTCAGCAACCGCCACTCCTCGTAAGCATCCCGATTTTTCCCCCAGAGGCCGCCGGGAATTTCCCAGGTTTGCGGGAAACAGAAGGCCGTCGCATTCCCATTGATCCGCAGCTCCCACCGCTGACTCATGGCACTGTATTTAATGTAACGGAAATAGACATATCCGTCCTGCACGGGTTTCGGCAACGTCGTATGGTAGGAGACCCGGTCCCCTTCCCATCCCCCGAATGCCTGGGCAAGCATTTCCGACTCAACCCCCCACGAGAATACTCGCGAGAGACACTGCCGGCATCCCAGCCCAAACGCCTTTTGATAGGCTTCGATGGCCGTATAATCTTTCGCCGGCAACCACCATGATCTCAGCACCTTTTTCAGACTCACCTTCCGACGCGCATCAACCACGCTGAGCCCCAGTCCATAGAAGTATTCCCGATTTTCATCCGAGGCGTTACGGAAGGTTATCTCGCACCGCATGCGTTCGTCACTCTCAACGGTAAACTTTGCCAGAGCGGTATCCCCATGGGGATCCAGATAGTTTCTCAAGGAGAACGAGGAATAATCCGTTGCAACGTCTTCAGGCACCACGCGCACCGTGGCCAGTCGCACGCCGCTCTTGACGTTCTGCACGTAGTCGAAAATGGTATCCGGCAGAATGACCGAGGCAGGCTCACGCCGTCCTGTGAAAAGCGCCAGATCCGTCATCGAGCCCTGTGCCGCATCCAGAATATGGGAGATTCCCGTATAGACGGGAGAAAAAGGGCCCCAATTTGTCCCTAACTTCAAACACCCTGTTGTCATCTTATCTCACTCCAGCTTCCAGCCCGGCAGATACTTCCGAGTGTTTTTCAACATTTCCGAGAACAGGCTTTCGGCCTCACCCAGCGAAAGCCCTGTCACCAATGGATCGGTAACAAAGGCCTGGAAGGCCAGATGGGCATCGCGGGTGATCCCGGCGCGCACGGTGGTCTCCTGATTCTTGACGTGGTGGAGGAGCATCCCGTTCAGCGCCTCCGGCAGGGTGCCGGCACTGATCGGGCGCACCGAATCACCCCGGAACATCGCATTGGTTTCCACCACGGCGCCCAGAGGGAAGCCGGACATCTGGCCGACATTCGGCACGTTGACATTCGTGAACAGCTCCTCCAAGCCCATGAGGGCGGCAATCTGATGGACCCCCTCCTCGCCTGTAAGATGGAGTTTAATGGGATCCTCGCCGCTCAGAAGACGGCGTGACTTAGCGATGCGTTTGGTGTCAATTTCACGGCGGACCGCAACCGACGTCAGCTGGAACTTCCAGTGCGCGACGGTGGCCAGGTCTTTCATGTACCAGGCGCGTGGACAAAATTCGGCCATGTGCCGGTCGCCCGCGGAAGCAATCATGCCAAAGCGCCGGGTCAGGTCCAGTTTGACACGTGAAGCCATACCGGTGTGGTTAACCTTCCATGCTTCCGGGTCATTTTTATTATGCCCGTAAAAGCCATCGGCATATTTTTCCGCAAACTCACGATACATCGGCATCAGGTCATGCCCCTGCCAGGAGGCCTCGTTGAACCAGGTGAAATGATTGATCCCCAGCACATTGCAGCGAATCTCCTGACGCTTCACGCTCTCCACGCCAAACTTCTCCTTGATCATCAGGGCCAGCGTATCCTGCGTCCCGAACACTTCATGACAACAGCCAAATACCTTGACCTCCGGGAAGACCGCCGAGAGGGTGCGCACACAGACCGTCATCGGATTGGTATAATTGATCACCCAGGCGTTGGGACAATAGGCGCGAATGGCCTCGGCAAATTCCACATACATCGGAATGGTCCGCAAGGAACGTACAATTCCACCGGGTCCGACGGTATCGCCGACCGAATGATAAATGCCGTACTTCTCCGGCGTGTGGACATCGCTCGCCATTTCATCGAGAGTGCCCGGCATGATGGAGATGACCACGAAATCAGCACCACGCAAGGCGTCCGACAGGGAATGCACGGCCTCATAACTCCAGCGGGACAGGGCATCGGGATGCGCGGAGTGCTTATTCCCGATCACCACGTTATCCTCCGCCGCCGCACGATCTATGTCGTAAAGGCGAACCACACCAGTCAGACGTGGCTCAGAACAGAGGTCGCTCATCAATCCCCACGCCCACCCCCGGGAACCACCCCCGATATAGGCTATTTTCAACTCCTCCGATTTGATCTCTGCGTGCATAGTGATTATTTCCGATCTGTTAACATGATGATGTTTTTCCGGTCAATTTTTTGACGGATGTCCTCCGGCAAATTCAGCGCCTCATAAAACCGCTCATAAAACTCAATAAATTTATCATATCCGAAGTACCCGGCATGACACACCGAATCATCAGCGGCGTAACATAATTTGGATACCGACTTTTCATGCAACGTGCCATTGGGCACAAAAAGATCCTTCCACATATTCATGGACTTCATATAGGCCGTCCCCCCGGAGAGGTCGGCATAGACGTTCTTATTGCTCTTCAGCACGGTCCACGCCTCTTCCCACCACGGATTCCCAAAATGCGCCATGAGGATTTTGAGATCGGGAAAGGCGCGGGTAATCCGATCCAATTCCGCCGGGCGCATATGCGTGATGGTAATCCAGTCGGGCCGGGCCAAGGGACCACCCGGATCGAAAAACTCATGCACCAGGTTGCCGGTGTGGAAAACCGCTAATGCCCGATAGTTCCGAACCACTTCATAAAGAGGCAGATAGCGGTTATCCCCATACGGATGCATGGGGGCGATAAATTTGATCCCCACCGCACCGCGGTCCAGCAAAGAAGCAATTTCTGCCGGCGAGCTCTTGTCCATTTCCACCTGCGGGCAGGGCATGACGAAATCGCCAAACACCTGCTTCATCTCAAACACGACATTCGGCGGATCGAGTAGTAGCACTTTATCAATCCCATGCTTGTTATGTTCCCTGACGTGGGCCTCCGGCGAACCGTCCGTCGATTTCCAGCCTGATACGACTGGCGGAATGCGCCGCCCTTTGTCATTCAGTTCGGCATGCATACCGTGCGCATGAGCATCAATTTTCATAAATACAACCTTTTCTCCACTTGCTGTTGTCCGAAAGACTCAACGAATTTTAAAAATCACACCATTGGGCCAGAAAAATACATTGCCGCTATGATCAATTTCCTCGGCATCTGGCGTCCCATCACCATCTCCGTCCAGGGAATGGACAGGCACAGCATTGGTCCAGACTTTTAAGTCATCCAGATACGAGGGACCCGCTGTGCCGGCCTCCCACTCCAGCCGCTCACAGTTTACCTGATTCGTATTGATGAATCGCAATTCCTGCACCAGCAACCGCCCATTCAACATCACGGCGGCGCGGCGGGTCAGGTAGTTCATGTTCACCGCAATTCGAGGCCAATCCGACGTTGACAACGGAACTACCGGCTGGTTCCACACATCATTGGATAAAACACTACAGCACCCCTGCTCGGGATTGAACACCGTCACATAATTGCTTGTGTTGATAAATAGCAACACCGTCAGATTGGTATCCTCCCCCGTCACAAATACTGTGGATTCATCAATGCGGCCAGACTCACGGTAGTTCCATTCCGCCCAGACATTCGACGAGGCGCTGGCAGCCAGACTGTTGGACAGCATGGTGTTACTCGGCATCACGACCGCCTGCACCCCCTGCGTCACCACGGATCTTTGCACAATGATGCCGCCATCCGGCGTTCCCCAGCCATAGAATCCCATGGAAGCCATTCCTGCGTTATTGGCATACCGTTCGAAATCATCAGTGAACGGAGGGGTCTGAGCCCGGATGACCGCACCCCAGGAGGCATCCAAAGTAAATGTTCCACTCATCGTCGTGCCATTCACAATGAAGGAGGTCGCGTTCACCACCTGAACCGTGCCCCCCGCCCCGATCACCAGCGTCCCAAGATTAACCGCACCGTTGCTCACTATCAGTAGCCCGTTGACAGTCGTGACTCCGACCATTAACCCTGTCGTCGCCACGACCATACCGGTCGTGCCGGGAGCCACGGTGAGCCCTGTTATCGTCGCATTCGTGGCCACCAAATTCACTCCATTCCCAAGCGTCACACTCTCGGAATAGGGCCCATTACTAACAATCACCGAGTCACCGGCAATCGCCGCGGTTAAGGCGCTTTGTATCGTGGGGTAATCGGCAGGTACATAGCGCCGGGCGGTATAGGTTATCGTGGCCGAGAAACTTCCATCCGACAGCCCAGCCGGGATCATCGTTGCCCACGAAAAGGATGCATTTCTTGTGTTCTGCCCTGTGAATGCCCCCACCGACTGCCCATTCGTCATGAGTTGAGAAACACCATACGCCGGGAGCGCCTGCACTGAGAAGTTTGTAGTGCTACCGGGCAGGATATCGAACGAACCGGCAGGAGTGATCGCCCCATTCGCCGGCTGGGTGACGGTGATCAGCGGACGGTGACGGAGTCCCACCGAACTATAGAGATTGATCTCATCGGCATCCGCCATGCCGTCGTTATCCAGATCCGCCGTCATGTTTGTGGGCACATACCGGACAGACACCTCGTCAAAATAGGAGGTGACCGCCGATCCCCCATCCAGTTGAAACCGCCCGCTCTGGGTCCGGTTCGTATCGATAAAACGCACCTGCTGGAGGAGCAGATGCTGGTTGAGAAACACGGCGGCCGTCTTGTTGCTGTAGTTGGCGCATACCGTGAACCGCATCCAGGGATTGGTGTTGAAAGCCGTCGTCGGGGTCCCCCAGTAGTCATTGCTGCAGACCACCCAGGCGTTGCTCACCGGGTGCCACGCCACGGGATACCCGTTCGTCTCAATATAGAGCTGCACCGTCATGTTGGAGTCGATGACCTCACCCCCGACGCTGCCCACCGCCATGGCCATTGAATTGGTCAGATAGAAGTCAAACCACACATTGGTCAGGCTGGCCGAGACCACCAGGTTGGACGCGATTTTATCCGGCAGCATCACCACGGCATTGGTTCCCAACGCAGGACTCGAGACGACATTGGTTTGAACCTTCACGGTGGGGTCAGTCCCTCCCCAGCCCGTTACGTCGCTAAGAGCCGTATTGACCGGATACGCTTCAAACCCCTCATCCCAGGGCGGAGCAACCGCCCAGCCCGTGGTCGCAAAACACAGTGCCATCAGCCCCGCCAACACCCGCGCTTTGATTGTGAACGTATTCATGCAGAGCCCCCCTTTCTTCATTCAGTCCTTGATACTACTGAATCTTGATGAGGGTGCCGGGATGTCCCCGGTAGACCTGTATCGTGCCGGCTCCATTATTATATCTAACCAACCATCCCTGAGGCAGATCATTGGAAACAAACGTCCCCGTCAAGCCGCCCGGCGTGAATCTGGCAACCGTATAAGCGGAACTGCTTGTCAACAAGTTGATCCCCGGATCAAGCACGCTGAGCACCGCACCGGACACATCCAGGGTGCCGCTCACGGTGATGCATTCGGCACCGCCACTGTTGTTCGTGATGGTCGCGGTGATCCGCCCCGTTCCGGATACCGCCCCGTACACGGTGCCCGTTCCGGCCAGGGTTCCGGTTCCTGATGCGGTGACGCTACTGTGGATAGAACCATTCACCTGAAGGATCCCGTTGCTGACCAGCGTGACCCCGCTGTAGGTGTTGCTCCCGGCTAGGATCAGGACTCCAGCCCCACTTTTCACGAGACCACCAGAACCGGCCACGACGCCATTGAGGGCCTGGGTCGCTCCCGCCAGCTGGCAAAAATCAACCGATCCACTGCTCAACACATTGGTGGTGGCGGAATTAAATGTAACCAGTCCGACGGTGGTTGTAGCTGCTGATCCTGAAATCCAGACCAGGTTACTTCCCGCCGTAATGGTGCTGGGCCCCGCCAGAATAACACTGGCGGAGGAGTTGGTAAGCGGGGGCTAATAAATGTCACAAGGGTGTTGGAAACCAGCAGCGAGCCACCGCTCCCAATGGTTGCGCTACCGCCCCGGTAGCAGGTCGTCCCGCTCACGAGTTCCAGCCGCACATAGTTGGTGGCGCCCAGACCGGAATTAAAAGTATAGGACTGACCCGTCGTCGCGTTGGTCGCGTTGTTCAGCCGGAAGGCGTTCTGGCCTCCCGTGGTGAAAGTCATATTGGTCAGTGCCGTTCCGGTTTGGTTGCCCCTCACATCCACACTTGTACCACCTGAAGCACCTGCAAAATTGCGGAAAGAGAGAGTCCCGCCATTGAGCACCACCGGTCCGCCGTTTGTGGTAATCACTATGGCGGTTGCCGGCGTGAACTGGTAGACGCCTCCGGCATTGCTAATGATGTTCCCTCCGCCATTCGGGCATGCCAGAGTCGCGGCTTCCAAGAGGCCTCCCGTAATGAGAATTGTATTATTACTGGCGCCCGCCACATAACCAGCGTTCGCGGAAGCCGATGCGATTATCTCCCCACCTGCAATCGTCAGTGTGCCTTTAGAAGTCACGCCATTCGTAGGAGAATTATTCCCAACGGCAAAACTAGTTGCGAACCACTGCCCGTTCGATATAGTCATGGATCCGACCCCGGAACTCCCGATTACGGCCTTATTTGGCTGCGCATTATTCGTGGTAATAAGCACCCCACCCGTCATGACAACAGATCCCGTACTACCAGATAGTGCACCCGCAGCAAAGGTCCCGGGACTGGCAATCTCAAGTGTACCCCCAGACAGATTCAGGGTGCCGGAAGATGATGCATAATAGCCAACATTTAAACTGGTTATTACTGCTTTCCCTCCCGAAATGGTCATCGTACCAATGCCATAAGCTCCAATGTGACAAGTGGGAGAATTAGTGGCCAGCAGTAGCCCACCAGACATATCTACAACGCCAACGCTCCCGGTTGAGAGACCTATTTGCAAGCTCACACCCGTAGAGGTAACCATATTGGTTCCGCCAATCAGGCTCAGTTTGCCAAACGAATTAGATGCGGTTCCCACTTTTAATTGGAAGGTAGTCCAGAAGCCATTTGAGACGGTCATCAGACCAATTCCATTGTTTCCCACATTGAGACAGCCGATGGTCGAGAGCCACCCGTTGTTGATTACAAGTGATCCGACCCGGTTGGCGTTATATCCGATCATCCCCGCCCCTACAACATCGCCAAGCACCACCAAAGGACTGGTGTTACCGGAGAGCAGAAGGGTATTGGTGTAACCAACCGGCGCTTCGACATACAAATTGGTCTGCGTCAGGTAGTCCGATGAGGTCGAGCCACTGATCGTTACCGTCTTGCTCAGGTTATTGGTAATCCAAACAATATTATTGGACGGCGCTACGCCTCCAAGCCAATCCGCACCCGTCTCCCACGCGCCACCACTGGCGCTCGTCCAGGTGCTGACCGCCGCCTGACCCATCAAGGGCATCAGGAGAAGCCCCGCCACCAGATGCCAAGTCCTCAACATGCCGCCACTGATATTTATTACTTTATTCATAATAGACCCCCTTTGCACTCTCTGACCCTCAACTCCTGATCCATTTCCAATTTTCTAAAATAGCCCTTATTTTTGATCCAGCTTTTCTAAGTCAGCGATTTTTTGACCAACCTCTTTAAGCAGTGCTTCCGGGGCATTCGTTACCCCCGCCGCCCCTCGATAACAGGCTAATGCCTCATTGGGCTTGCCAAGGGAGATATTCATCTCCCCACTACAGACACGCAAGGCGCAGATGATCGCAGGCTCCCTAATGGGTTTATCCTGCACGGCACTCAGTTCCACCAGCGCCTGCCCCCCCTGTCCTTGAAGCGCCAACAATCGGGCACGCGATGTCACCGCCTTGCTCAAGAGTCCAATTCGCAGATCTTCGAGCTTCATGAGCTCACCATATGCATCGATCGCCTTCTGATTGTCCTTCATCCCGTCACGGTATAACTCGCCTAGCAACAATAATGCGGCCCCCTTATCGTTCGCGAGCAAGGTGGATTGTATGGCGTCTCGAAAATCCTTCTCTGCATTTTCGAATTTCTTCAGCCCCGCATAGGCGCTCGCGCGGCACATCAGCGCCCCGTAGATTTTGCCATCCGGCCATTTTGAGAAATCATCACTCTCCGCCAGTTCCAGTAATTCGGCGTATTTGCGCTGATCCTTAAGAATCTGCATCTTTCCCAACTTTGCCAGATTCTCATCCTTGATCTTCCCAACCCGCTCCAACGCCAGCTCAGGCTTCTTCAGGGCGAGCGCACAGGTGGCGGCATAGGCCAGACTCTCGTCCACGCCCCTTTGAGCCACTTTCCGCTCGGACAACTGGACAAACGCCGTCTCAGCCTCCTCGGTTTTGCCTGTCCAAAAGAGGAGCATGGCAGACTGGAAGTCCTCAGGAAAACTTCCCGCCAGGACAGGCAGAGTCCCAATCATCACGCATACTGTTAAGACAAAACGCTTCACCATGCCGCCTCCGTTTTCACGCATTACAATTGAATGGCTGCCACAAAAATATCCGAGGGTTTATTATTCGGATCGTCATGTTGCGGATCCGGATCTTTTGCCTCATGCTGGGAGTAATAACTGACCAGCAACAGTCCATCGGGCCTGATCGCCGTGCCAACATACGATGTGTCGCCGCTACTTGGTAATTCAAGGACCTCCCCGACTACCGTCTCTACCACTTTCCAGATTTTACACCGGCGCAAGGAGGAAGGCGGCTTCATTGCCTGAGCCTCATCCTGATAGGAGGGCGTCTCGCGTCCGAATAAATACTGATTTCCGTTAAGGGTCACCAGATGCGGGGCCTGAATGATCTTGGGAATCACCGCCAGCCTCTCCCACGTCGTAAAGGGAGTCTGGCTTTCCCAGATCTCCATATGACAGGGCTTTTTTTCCGTCCGGACAAAGGCACGCAGGGTATTCGCACCGGCAGGCGTCAGCATGCATTCGCTCCCGCCCGCGATGACGCTTCCCTGGAGCCACGTTTTGCCGTCATCTGATTCATACATTCTGATCACATAACCCACGCCGGGTTCACGGCGATACCCCGCGCACCAGAAGCGGCCCTGCCAGAAAATCGGCTTCCAGAGAATCGCCCCTGCACAAACCATGACCGGTTCCGACCAATTCACCCCATCCCGAGACGTCATCAGAAGCGTCCCCGGCGGTGCCATGCGCTCGTCTTCATTGCGCCGCATGGGGGGGACAAAAAAAGAATACAATTTCAACTCATCGCCCACATTCAGGAAGTAACTGTCGCGGTAATCCATCGGAGTCCCTGGCGGGAGTGCATGCGGAGCCACGATGGACTCAGATAATACCGTCTCCTGAAGCACGCGCCATTGCTCTCCATCAGGGCTGGTCATGATCACTTGCTTGCTGCTTTCAGACCCATGCTTTTCAGCATTACGGAAAGCCAATAGATAATGACCTTTGAACAAAGTCAGGCCTGTAAAAGCGTTGTGCCTGCCATCGGAAAAAACCTTTTTGATCCATTTCAGCTGCATTCGTCGATCCCTTCCACAAAAACTCTTCCTGCAATGATTTCGTCCCACTTGCGCGCGATGTATTCCTATGTACTGAAACTGTATTTATTAGACGCTTTTTCCGTGCAAAAGTCAACCCGATTATGTTTTTTCAGAACCCAGAAAAACACATTCAATCATTTGCCTGATTGTTGTTGTGGGCGCGGCATTTCATGCGCTGGAAATTTCATGTTCCGGGTAATCAGCGGAAAGTCATCTGTCCGGAACGGGCCAGCAGGAAGTCCCGCCTCGTTATACAGGTTACAGGTCGGATTATTAGCCCAGGCATATCGCACCGCCACGGGCTTAGCGACCCCGGTCGCCGAGACGATCACACCCGCACCGTCGATCCGGGCGTCTGCCCAGACCCATTTCCGGTCCTCTCCGCAAATCGCAAACCCCTGCAGTTCGCTGTCAGGTCGGTTCAGCACCAGCGGCACGGTCTCCGGGGAAAGGCTTCTGGGCTGATAGGTTTTAGGCAGAGGTCGCGCCACGAGTTTGCCCGCCGTATGGGTAAAGGTGATCCGTATTTGATTGCTCTGGATAACAGAGGACTCATAAACGGGACCGGAATCCTCTCCCCCTTTGCCGTAGTCCCTAGCCAATGCCATACGGGCAAGGCGGGCGCCGACGTCCTTCTTATTTCTGGGATGAATGTCCCCTTCCTCCCCAATGTCGATCAGGACGGCCTGGCCGGTTTTCGGCAGGGCCAACGTCAAGGTCTGGGCTTCTCGTATTTCAGCCAAAGCGCTTTCGCCGGGAGTGGCTATTTTCGGGTGGTAATTGGCAAGTTGGCAGAAGTAGAAGGGGAAATCACCCTGCCGCCATTGCACACGCCAGTCGTTGATCATCAGGGGGAACGTTTTTCGGTATTGGAATGCGCAGGGACTATTAAATTCGCCCTGATACCAGATCACGCCCTTAATGGCATAGGGTATAAGCGGCGCGATCTGGCCATTGAATAAATAAGTAGCAGTATGAATGGCCTGCGGCTTGTTGCCGGGAAGCGGGGGGAGTTCTGCCAGAAAAGGGGACGGATCGGAAAACGAAGAAGCGGTCTGGACTTGCCACTCCCCATCGATCGAAAACGGGGTGGCAGAATCCACCGCCGCCATACTCTTACCGAGAATGGCCGTATTTCCGGTGGAGTTAAACAGACGTATGAGCAGAGTGGCATCACCTTCCCTGACCTGATCCTCCGGAACAAAGCAACGGCGATACGGGCTGATCAGGCTCTGCTCAAGCGAGCTTCCCCCGATCTTCACGCCATTCCAATACACTTGCTCCAGGCCCTGCACATTCCCGAGATCCAGACGCAGACGTTTTCCCGCAAGCTCACCCGGGACGGTCACGGTTCGACGCAGCCAGACGGCGCCCGAGCCGGCAACCGGCCCAGGAAGCGTTACTGTCTGCCACCCGTTACTGGCAGGAAGGCCGGGATCTGCGACATCGGCTCGCTGATGCTTGGCTTCCCACACCGGAACAGCGGCCAGATACGCCTGCAAGCGTGCGGGACGTGACTCCATGGCCTCAATGGATTCCTCAGCCCCGGCCTTGAGTTCGGCATCCATCTCAAACGCCCCACGGCGGGTCCAGGCTTCGCAGGCGGAAGCCCCCCTGGCACTTTTGATGAGGCCGACGGGAACGCCAAGCTCTTTCTGGAGTGTTTTCCCGAAGTAATAGCCGACGGCCGTGAACTGGCCAGCCGTCTGGGGACTGGCGCTCGTCCATTGGCCTTTGCTCTCATCAGGCTGAACTCCTGTATCAACACTTTCAACCGAAAACTGCCGCAAGCTCGGATTGGCAGAATTAGTGATTTCCATGTAATCTGCAGGCAGTTCACGGAGGATAAACTCCATGTTCGACTGACCGGAACAGAGCCAGACTTCACCCACAAGTACATCTTCTACTGTCAACTGGTTCTTGCCCTTGACGATCAAGGCAAAGGGGCCGGGCGAGGACTGGCTCAAATCGAGCGTCGTCCTCCATTTCCCGGTTGCATCGGCCGTGGTCTCGGCGGTGGCTTTGTCGAGCGTGACCGTCACTTTCTCACCCGGAGCTGCCCGGCCCCAGATCGGAACCTTAGCGGCTTTTTGCAGCACCGCATGAGCGGAAAAGATCGGCGGCAGAGTGACCTCTGCCTGCAATGAAGCTAGCGAGCAGAAAAAGATAAACGACATTAGAAATAAACGTTTCATCGAAATCCTTCGGTTATATGTTTTTATAAATTCAGAATTATGGTGTCGCCTCTGCTCACCCTTGCGCCAGAGCACCCCTCACCCCCGCCCTCTCCCTCAAGGGGAGAGGGCGTAGAGATTTATCTCCCTGATTCCCCTCTTTCCTCTCCCCTTGTGGGAGAGGATTTAGGTGAGGGGTGTCCGGTGCCTGATCCTCATTTCCTCACAAAGATATTGGCCATACATTTCAGATCGTTGAATTTGGTTCCACTGGGGGAGAGCATATAGAACTCCGGCGTATTGCCAGCCATGCGTAGGCGGCAGACATTGGCACCCCACGGATAAAAGGGCACGGGCCGCTCGCCGGAAATCGGCTTGGCGTCGATCTGCATTTCCACCGTCCAGCGGTCGGCATATTTCTTTACGGCCACCTTGCTGACCTTGTAGAAGTTAGGCAGATCTTCCAGCTTATCCGTCACGCATTCATCCAAAACAACCCCAGCCGAGTTGACCACAATAAAGGGGCGCATTCCCTTTGCCGTTTCCAGCCTGATTTCCACCGAGTCATCCTTGAAGATCGCCGGTGAATCGGCCTCTTTGCACCCCGCCACCAGCTTATCCATCTTTGGCTCCATGCACTCAACGCCAATGATCAACGCGGAATTATCGTTCAACCAGCGGAACGAGACGTTGGCGGGCGCATGCCCCGGGACCTCGCCCGTCATGATGTCGCGCAGCGGAATGAAACTATACGGCTCAGCACGCCAGAAGGGCTTGTCCAGATCCCCGTCAATCAGCGGTTTATCCTTGCTCACCTTGATCTGGATGCTGGGCCCCGTGCGTTTCAGCTTCTCGAACAGCAACTTCAGCGGCTCCATTTCAGCCACGATAAAGTCTATCCGTTTACCATAGATCGTCTCACCAGCCTTGGCCTTGGCACGCGCCAGAATATCGCTATACCGTGCCACATCAGCAGGCTTAAGGAACCCGCCGGCGGCCGTGATCTGCCGGGACTCGGGCCGCATCCAGACGGATTCAGAAAACTCATAAAACTCTTTCATCTCCGCCTTGGCCGGGCCAAAGAAGAGGTCGTAGTACTCATTCAGGACCGCCTGCACATCGAGATTGCGATCCCAGCAGAGGCGATTGTGGAGATAGAGCATCAGGTGCGAAATTCCGGGACGACGCAGTGAGAGATCCTTGTTGCGGGCCATTTCATCACTCGTCGACCAGGCCACTTCCGCATAAAATCCGGCACTATGATCGTATAGTCGGTCGAAATCCTGCTTCATCAGTTTAGTGAAGATCACAGGAATTGGCGGAAAGTTGTAGCCCGGGGCGTGATCAATGTAATATTCATAGACCAGAAGCTGGTCTTTGTGGCTCATTTTCGACAGCCACTCGTTGCGGTCACTTAATTCGGTGCTGGTAAACACGCCGTTGGCCATGTGTTGACAGAAAATGACCGCCATATTGGTCGGGAGCTGGCCGAGACTGACTGGCGGCCTACGGGTGTTGGAATAAGCCATAATGGTAAATTTCTTATCCGGGTGTTTCGCCAAAATGCGCTTACTGACATCTTGCGTAAAATCCCAGGCATAATCACTGAAACAGCCTTCCGTACCACGTTCGGCAATCTTATCCCAACCGGCGGCGGTATCCGTACTATCCAGCGTCGACCAGCCATCCGGCTGACCAATACAGGCATACTGTAGACCAGGAAAAGCCTTGTCGACCCACTCCAGATATTCCACCGTATCCACCCGCAATCGCTCATTGCTGAGGCGGGGTGAACTGTAATCAACTTTTCCGCCCACTATACCGTAGTACTCCTGGGGCTGGGTCTCGGGCGCTATTTTCGTAGGCCCACTGACGCTATGATAAATGGGCATGAAAACCGCTTGCCCGACCCCCATGGACTTGTACCACAGGAACTCATCCTTCAAACGGCCGGTTCCATTGGCCATGATGCGCACCGGGAATTGGGGTTCCCGTTTGATGGACTGCTCCTTGATGCTGATGTTGCTCAGTTTCGGGATGACCAACCCGATATCGGCCACGGGCATATACCAACGCATCCCCAATTGCGCCAACAACTCATACGCCCCGTAGAGCGTGCCGGTCCCGTCCCATAAATGCAGTCCCAGCTCATTGTTGAAGTCGCGAAGGTCAATAATGGTCGGGAAGCGCCACTTGTGCCCGGTGTAGGCCTCCCAAGCTTGCTGCCGGTTGCTCCGGGCCACATCCTTGAATTGCGCGAGTGCGTTAGGCGAATAATAGATCTGACGCCCGGCCACCACGACATGGTTCTTTTCCGCGATGATTTTGAAGCCGTCATCCTTGACATCATCCAGCGAAACCCCGAGTTTCCGGGTCGCGTCGCTCTCCCCCACATAGACGTGGTTCTCCACATTGGTGGAAGCCTCACTAACAATGGCAAGTTTGGCGCCCGACATCGCTTCGAGGTGGCGCTGGAGCTCCTTTGCCGCAACCTTGACACTCGGCGTGGCCGTCTCCGAAAGTACTATCTCCGCCACCGGTCGCCCCTCTTTAACCAGATCCACCGCCCCGACCCAACTGGACAACCCGACTGCGGCCAACACCATCAGACTATATTTTTTCATCATATTTTCACCTTTTAACGATCATTTATCACCTTTGCGGTCTTCGCGTGCTTCTGTTCAAATTTCTTCATTATCGAAGAGCGCCGCTGCCGATCGTGCTGGGCAGATGTGACCAGAAGTCTACCATCATTTTCTTCTTCCACTCCGGACCCTCGACGGTGCGGATACGATTCAACTCATCACGGCGAATCCGCAATCGGGTAGCCAAGGTAAACCGATTGAAAGTTTCACGTGATTCCGCCACATGATGCATCACATCGGGATACACCCGCGCGATTTCCAGGGCCCAGGGGATCTGGTCACTCAAGGCCGCCACGGTCTTCTCATACCAGCTGGCCGCCATCTCCCGCGCGGCACAGGCCTCGGGACTGCCCGTGGGCAGCGTCTTAACCGCTTCCCAGGCCACACGGGCCCGCAAAACGGCTGCATACTCACGCGCCGCCAAGGCCGCAATGTGTGCCGAGGCCTTCAAGGTGAGCAGCTCGCTTCGGCCCTCAGGCGAAGGCGGTGTTGGACAGGTCTCAAGGATCGTGCACGCCTCCTGACACCACACCGCAATCTCATCACAACGGCTGATGCAGGTCCCACTGGGGGCGTCCATGACCGCCTGATAACTTGCCGGCTTGGCGGCGACCGCTTTGACAAGTTCATAGATGGTGGTCAGTCCGTCCGGATTCGCCCAGGGCTCAGGCTGATATTGAGGACTTCCCAACACACCCGGCCAGCGCCAATCCCCGTCAAACCACGGCGGCATGCCAAACGAAAAACCTTCTCGCGCCAGATGCACGGTGCTCGTCATGTGCAGGGGAAACGTGGCAATCAGTTTAGCAGCACGGAAAATTGGCTCTCCCGCCTCAGGCCCGAAGAAGTCGCGGAATTCCGCCAACGATGAACCCGCTTGCGCCGTCTGTTCCAATCCCTCCAGCAGCCGCGTGATGTTGCGAGAGGCCGTGAACGAGGCAATATGGCCGGTGTGGCCCCACTGCACATTGATGTGAATGATGCAGCCCTGGATATCCAGCGCGTTATTCCGCTGCGCCGTGAGCTTATTCCACTCCTCATCATGCCACATGATCGGGCCGCAGTTCTCCGCCTCAATGGCCACGGTTTCCCACATCTTGTGTCCGGCTTCCAGCCACTTGTGCACGACCGGATCCGGCCCGCCCCAACAGGCATCAAATAGGGAGTACTTGGTGGCGTAATCAATTCCTTTGGGCAACCGGTTCACCCACCCGGCCATAAACCAGGTCCGAACGATGGTTTCCTTTTTAAACTCATTCAGGATATCCGTGAAAGTGCGGATCAGGTCAATCGACATGTCCCCGCGTTTTTCATCGCGGATGGCCTTGGCTGCCGCCCCGCGGGCTGCCTCTTCCGGACTGTCCTTATCCTGCAACACATAGACGGGAGTACCGCCGGTGCACTGATCACAGCCGCAGTGACTGAACTCACCTGCCGTGATCATGGCACCAGCCAGTTCAGGGATGTTGGTGAAGACTTCCCGCCAGCACCGCTGCATGAAGGCCTTATATTCCGGATCATTCCAGCAGAGGTTCGAGACCAGGTTACCCAGACGGTCATTGCGGGGGTGGTGCCCCCAGACCGGATCATGAACGGCGTCTAACTTGGCTTGCAGGGCGGGATGCTCCTGCACCCAACGTTCCGGCGCCATGAGATTGTAGTGATGGAACATGATCCCGACCTTCTTCTCACGCCCATAGGCGGCAATGGCGCGGACCGTGGCGATGTTCCGCTTAATGGTCTCTTCATCGAAACAACGCGCAGCCGGATCATCAGGGAAATGACAGATGTAGTGGAACCCCCATTGATTGTAGACACGGTCGCTCTGGTAGGGTTCGATGCCGGGAATCAGGTGATCCACCTTCAGTTTCGCCGCCCAGTCGATAATCGCCTTCCAGGTAAGCACAGGATCATGCCCGAAATCACTCAATTTTCCCCACGGTCCATCACAGGGTTCCAGTAAAGAGGGGAAAAACCACCAGATTGCCTTCTTTTTTTGCATATCATCACTCCCGAAGCGTATTGCCGTGTATCAAAACTGTATTATTAAAGACTATTTAAAGAGATGTGTCAAACAAAAGGATAGATATATTAATCCACCGGTTTTCTCAAAAAACGGTCCGGCTCGACCTTGACGGCATCCAGAAGGTTATCAACGAAATCGCGGATACCGAATAACCGTGAATCCGCATCGCCTACCATGCCCCGGATCAGGCGACCCTGGCCGTCCCACCAGGCTCCGGCCACCTCGCTGTTGATGAATTGGTAGGGCGCATCGGGCGTTGTCGATTTGTTCCAAGCCCAGAACATCGTTTCGACAAAATGACAATAGGTTGAGGATAGATAGTCGACCCCAAGCATCAGCACCTTGCTTGCCGGCTGTTGGTAGGCCTTCATCATTGGAGACCGGGTACCGTAGGTGCGCCCCCAGGGACTGCGATCCCACGGGCTCTCCATCCCTTCCGGACTGAGGTGCTCGTTGACATAAGCGATGGCATCCTTTCCGCGCGCGGCGACGGAGTGGGAGTAATGATCGGAGCGGACCGTCCCCGGCATCGTCCGGAAATATTCAGTGAGCCACCCGACCGTGGAAGGCGAGGTGGCGGGGTTCCAAATGGCTGCCCGGGCTTCGCCTCCTTTAACTTTCAGGTTGAAGGAAGGCATCAACAGCAGGCCCTCCGGGCCAACCGCATCCTCCAGAGCGCCCACCACTGCACCAGCTTCGCCCTCAACAGGCCCTAAACTCCGATAGGAGGAATGAATGAAAAGGATATCGCCCGGAGCGATTCCCAAACGTCTCAGATTGACGGCCAGTGAATAACGCGTATGCATCAAGCCCTTCTTTAAACGGTCAACTCGCCATTACCCGCACGCAATAAATAGCGCTCTGTCTTGGTCTTCACCCGCTCGGACATGCGCTCGTAATCAACCTTACCGGTGACAAATCCGTAAAGTTCATTACCCAGCACTTCCCATACATAGCGCATCGCATCTTCGGTTCCGACCTGATAGATATGGCTGCTCTTGCGGATTAGCGCCTGGAGTGTCCGTGCATTTTCTTCCCCCACCGCCCCTTCAAAGGCACGACACACCTGGGCATTGGCGCTCGCGGGAACATCATAGGATAACTCGGCAAGGCGCGTCTGAAAGGCCACGCCCCCCAAATGAGACGCCCAGTCCCACGCCTCGAACACATGAACGGACCGGGTACTGACGCACATGCTATAGGCCCAAGCCGTCAGGGCGCCACCCGGCGCCCCGGGAATGGGAAGAACGTGCGCGCCCGCCCGCTTCTTCAAATCGCGGCAGAAAAGACTGGAGGGATAATGGCCCACGGCCACCCTGGAATAATCCGTCGTGTCCCAATGATCAAACCGGGTCACCGCCACGGCCGGCTGATGGGCCACCTGTTTCAAGCGCTCCAGCAAGGCCCGGACTGCGGGGCGTGCCATCATCTCCGAGACATGCGTAATCCCGGGGAAATCAAACCCGGCGGAGATTAAGAAAGGCATAATAAACGTCAGACAGAAAACCAGGGCATCCTTGTCCCTTAAATCAGCGCCCGCCGCGGTTTCCACGGCCTTCAATAATGAGTCCACATCGGTCAGGCTGGCCGCATCGATCCCTGCCGTCCGGCACACCCCCTCATTGGCCACCAGAATCGGCGCGCCCACCATCAGGGGCATGCCCCACCGTTTCCCCTCATAGGAAACCATATCAACGATCTCTTTGGGGATATCGGCAAACCGGTCTTCACCCCGGCCCAGCATCCCGTCACAAGGGGTAATGACCCCGATGCGCATGGCACGGCTGGCCGCGTAAGAAGGAAGCAGGATCAGGTCTGCATCCATATTGCGGATCGCCTCCTCATCGCCCCCCGCCAACGGCTGCACCTCAACCCGCAGGGAATAAGGGGCATAGGCTTCGGCGTATTCCCGTGCGGCCCACTCAAATACAGGCAGCAGGGCCTCATCATAGACCAGACATTTCAGCTCGACGGTACTCTGCCTGGGCAGGATCAAATTATGCGCGTGATCGGCCAATTTACGGGCGTCCTTAAGTCGCATCAGGTGGGCGATGGGCGGCAGCGGTTCGGCTACAGAAACCCCTTTGCAGGGAACCGTCACGAGCCACTCTTCGTCTTTCATTTCCTTGACAGCCAATTGGACTGTGGCCAGGGACACTTTGAAGTTCACGCTCAGATCCCTCAAAGAGGGAAGACGGTCCCCGGGATTGAATTGTCCACTGACAATGGCGCTGATGAGCGCCGCCTTCACCTTTTCGAACCGCTGTACTCGTGGCTGTAACTTCATAACGTATTGCTGTGTACTGGAATTGTACCCCCACAATACATTAAAATTTAAGCTCTAAGTCAAATCAAATACCGATAATCACATACCGCCACCGATTATCCTGCTTCCTTCGCAGTGATTTTACTGCCTGATTCAGGATGAGAATCAGGGCGGACGCAGTGAAAAGGTGAGGGCTTATTCCTTAATGCGCGACAGCACGACTTTCGTGATGGTCATGTCGGCGGAGCGGGCGAACTGGAAGGCCAGGAAAAAGGGGCGGTTGTCGTTCTGCCGGAATTGACTGATGGCACGGGATCCGGCCACCGCAGGGGTCCAGGGTTGTGTCTCATCGCCGCGCCAGCGGATATTATACTGGCCCAGCCCCGTTCCCGCGGCGGCCGGTGAATCGAACACGAGCTCAATGTCATAAAGCCCGGCGTCCAAGGGGAGCTTCGGGCCATAAAACACAATGGAACTTGGCTCCACCTTCGCCCTCAAGGTAACCGACTGAGTCTCAGGATGGGTATAGCCGGCATGGAAAAAGGCACTGGCCGGCCACTCCAGACTCGCGCCCGGCACCGGGCTCACCCAGTCGCCCGCGGCCAGAATGATAGAATCGACGACCACCACACCTTCACCCCACCCCACCACCGCCCCAACGCCCGTCACACCGACCCCGGCCGGAATGGGGAGTGACTGCCAGGTCCAGTCGGGCGAGTCCACCACCAGCCGTACCGGCGGATTCGTGACCGATCCCAGCACTGGCGCGACCAGGAGCGTCCCTGAGCCTTTAGTGCGTATCAGCCATTTCAGCGGCAGGTCCAGCAGCGTCATGGAGGAGGGAACCCCCACCACCTGCCCCGCTGAGGAAAGCGTCAGATAGTCGGTGCCGGTCACTTTCATTGGGGATTCAGCCACCAGATTCTCAAATTCAAACATTCGCGCAGGGAAGTAACAAGTTGAAGATGGTTTCGACGGAGCGAAACCCTCCAAAAGAGAATTCTTATTCATTGGAGGGTTTCGCTCCGTCGAAACCATCTTGATTTTCACCAATGGCAAAATCTTAAATGCCCACACCGCGCCATCCTGCCCAAGCCCCTTGAGCCGCGGATGAGTCCTCAACGCATTGAGGACCTGTCCCACCGGGAAGGGGGATACCTTCTCGGGAAAGTTATCCTCATGCAGGACAAGGTAACCCACCCCGCGACTTAATAGAAAATCGAGCTGCTCATCGGCCAGTCCGCCCACATTCATGCTCTCCAGCCGCTGGAAGATATTATCCTGATACGACTTTTGGACCGTCCCGCCATAGCCGTTTACCATGCGTAACCGGTAGAGGGAGATGTAATACTCATTCAGCGAGTCAAAATGCGAGTCACCGGGCCAGATCGGCAGGGACAGCAGATGCGGGCGCGGATTGCCTTCCTCCTTCGCATCCTCCGCAATCGCCTTGAAGGCGCCCTGCTCGCGGTCAAGCAGGCAGACCGTGGGGTAAATGCGATGTCCAAAGTCGTAAACGATCGGCACCACCATCACCAACAGCGCCACCGTCCGCCACCTCGCCGTGAGCCCGCGCAACAAGGCGGGCCAGAGAATGCCGGCCGCCAACGCGATCAGAACGGGCATCAGGCAGAAAATCTTATGAGGCTGACGGATCATCCCGTAAGGCGGGATCAGGGTCATGACCACCTTCCAGGCGCGAGGGCCGCCGGGATTATGAATCCCGGTGGCTAACATGGCCACGGCCAGAATCCCGCCACCCAGCAATATGACCGGCAGCAGGGGCCACTTTCGCGCCTCCCCCTCGTCGCGGCGGGCCCGCGCCAGCCTCCAGGCCCCGGCCGCCAGCAGCACCAGCAGATAGCCACCCAGGTAGATCTTGCGGCCTTCGCCGGTATTGGACAGCCGGACCAGCCCCGACATCAGCGGTGAGCCCGCGCGGATTTCCTCAATGGAGCGGGAGGTCGTTGCCAGCGTGGTGTCCTGCACCGAATGCCTGACATACCAGGCCTGCCACACCGCCACCGCCAGAAAGAGCAGCAGCGGCAGGGCCGCCTTGAGCAGCGACCGGAACAGGGCCCGCACGGGCCATTGGCCGGGATAATGGAAGAGATAACTCAGCCCGCACCAGACCGGTGCGGCCAGCAGGGAGAAGAAAAAGACGTGGGTGTCACTCTCGGCCAGGCAGATGGCGATTCCGGCGACGGCACCCGCCCAGAGCTTGCGTTCGGCGATCATGATATCCAATGCCCAGAAGAGGATCGGCATCCACATCATGGTAAGGCCGGTCGGACTGCCATCAAACATCGTGATCCAGGAATAGGGGATAACGAGCCCCACCACGGCGGCACCCAGCGAGACCCAGTCCTCGTGGCTGTAACGCCGAACCAGCAGCCAGGTGAAAAAGAACATGATCCACATCGTGATGATCTGGTTGAAGTTATAGCCGAAGGCGCGCCCGCCCATGGCCTCGCCAAGGGCATAGAAAAGGGAAAACGGCACATAATAGGTGCCACGAAACGCGCCATCGGCATCATTCCCGACATTGAACTCGTAGGGATTGATAAAGAGCGGGGTATGCCCCTTAAGGGTGTCACCGGTAAGCCAGAACTGGTATAGGAACTGGAGATGATCCCCCGGAATCATGGAGCGGGTGGCCCCCTTCTCGATATTCTGGGAGGCTGAACTGATGCCCTCTCCCAGATACCGGGGCACCGGCCAGGAAAAAAACATCCAGACCGCCAGTACCACCAGAACCGAAATGATGAACCTGCGAAACATCGTCATAGGCCCATCAACGTGCCATATCGCAGAGCACGGTGTCGAGGAGGAATGAGGCGTACCCTCTTAATCGCAATCGTAATCATAATCCCTTCTCTCTGAATGAGTAAGAACAAGATTAAGATTATGATTATGATTACGATTACGAAAAGCCCCTTATCTCAACGCCATTCCTCGAGGGTTTTCCTGCCCTGCAGCGTTATACCTAATAGAAGCCTGAAACCGGAGATGCACGATGTTCAACAAAAAGTCATTTTGGCGTCAGAAAAACCCAATCGTGAAAGACGATAACTTGACCACCCTGTTGCAAGAGTGGCAGGGAATCAATACAGGCGTCACCTTTGAAACAGAGGTATGGAGCAAAATTCATCGCACCTCACAACCGACGACACGGGAATGGGCTACACCATCCCTTTCATGGATTAATGCCATGGCTGCGGCTGCGGGCCTTGTCCTCGGCATAGGCTTGGCGTTTAACGTGCCATCCACCCCTGACCGAAACCATGCCGAAACCTCGTTGCTCCATGCACAAACACTGGCAGGATCCTATCTCGCGATGGCGACTGGAGGAATACGATGAATCGGTCATGGATCATTCCTTTAGTCGTGGCCGTCGCCGTCGGGGTTCTGGCTTTCAGCATCACCAAAATGGCCCACTGCGGACGACCTGCTCCTTCCATTGACCGCCTGCGGGATGTATCGTTCCTCTCCCATGAACTGAACCTCTCCGAAGCGCAGGCCAAAGAGATCACTCAGCTCCACCTGACACTTGCCACGAAACTGAACGATTGCTGCATGAATCACTGTGCGGCCCGTGCACGGCTGGGACAGGCACTGGCCTCCGAATCCAACGACACCGCAAAGGCAGACGCCGTCATCACCGAGATGTGCCGCGCTTACGAGGCCAGCGAACGGGCCACTCTGGACCAGATACGGAAAGTGCGGGCTCTACTGAATGTGGACCAAAGGAAACGATTCGATGTGCTGATTTCAAACTGCATGTGCCAGACATGCAGTATGCCAAATGAATAGGAAGCAAAACATAACAAGAAAAAAGGAGAAACATGAATAAGATCGTAATAACCGTAAGCGCAGTAGTGATGTTGATGGGTGCCGGAGTGGTCATGGGAGCGGAAGCTCAGCCGACCGACAAAACGACAGAGGCCAAGGTCGTCAAAAAACAAACCGTCTGCCCCATCATGGGCGGAGCGATTGACTCTAGAATCTACGCGGATGCCAATGGCAAGCGGGTCTATTTCTGCTGCAATGGCTGTCCTGCCGCCTTCAAAAAGGATCCGGCGAAGTATATCGCCCTAATGGAAAAAGAAGGGATCACGCTCGACAAGGCGCCTTAATCTCCATCCTTGGCGCCCCTATGGGACGCCAGTGAATATCAAGCGTGAAGCACAGGTGGCAGCCGCCGTCCCCGGCGGCTGATTGACGGTATGATGACAAGAAATCGTTCGCCGAGGACGTCGAACGCCACCTGACAGGAACGATACGTTATGCGAAATTCAATACTCATCTCCGGATTACTGGCCTGGGCCTCGATCGCAACAGCGACCGAACTGCCGATCGCCACCCACCTCACGCTGACCACCGCCCTGGACCTCGCCTTTCGCGACAATGCCGAGCTCCAGAGCTTGCGTGCCAGAGGGGAGGCCATGCAGGAACGGCCGGCTCAAGCCGGAGCGTTAGCCAACCCGATGTTCACCTACAGCGGGATGGATCGAGCCAGCGGAGGGACCTGGCCGAACACCGGTGAAAAACGGTTCATGGTTCAGCAGGAATTCCCGTGGATCGGGAAACGCGGGCTACGCGAAGGCATCGCCATCAAAGATGCCGAAGTGATGCAACGCGAACTCGAAACCATGACACGTGACGTGATGATGATGGTCAAGGAGCGTTACTTCGACCTCTACGCCGTTCAACGGGTAATCGCGATCACAAGGGAAGAGGAATCGGTCATCCGCCGCCTCGTAAAAGTGACTGAAACCCTGTATGCCACTGGCGAACGCTCCCAGGTGGATGTCCTCAAGGCCCAATCTGAAATCACCTTGCTGAAGCAAAAACTCCTGGAAACACTGGCCCAGGAAAACACCCTGAACGCCAAGCTTAACACACTCTTGAACCGCCAGGTGGATACGCCTATCGGAACGGTGACGACTTCACCCAATACCGAATTCGGCACCAATATGGATCTTCTTTACGCCATGGCGGCAACGAACCGGCCAGAAATCCAAGCGGCTCAATCCCAGGTTGAGCGTTACGAGTTGGAGAAGAAATTGATGTCAAAGGAATCGGTCCCGGACTACAAGCTCGGCCTTGAATACCGCGATATTGAAGCCAGCGACAATATGGTGATGTTCACGATCAGCGTGGATCTTCCCATCCGTCGGGAGACGTACCGGGCGGGAGTTCGGGAGGCGGAGAAAATGCGGGTCTCCAGCCAGGCGGCACGTGAAGCCGCAGAACATCAAAGCGCCCTCGACGTCCAGGACGCCCACTTCAAGTTGGTGACGGCACAACGTACGCTCGCCCTGTACCGCACCGAACTGATCCCGCAGGCGCTGTCCCGCTTCAACGCCAGCGAAGCGGGTTACCGCACGGGCAAGGTGGATTTCATGGATCTACTCGAAAGTGAACGATTTCTGTTGGGCGCAAAAATAATGGAAGCCATGGCGGAAGGCGCCCTGGGCATGCAGGCCGCCCGGATGGAACGGGCCCTGGGGGCTTCACTGCCCGCAAGCCGTCTGACGGAGGTAAACGCACAATGAAAACAAAACGATGCATGCTGATCGCTCTTCTGGTCCTGGCCGCGGGCGCAACCCTCTTCACTCCGGGCTGCTCCCGGAACCATTCAGAACAACCGGCCGCCATCACCTCAACATACCATTGTCCCATGCACCCTACCGTGGTCTCCGATAAACCCGGTGACTGCCCCATCTGCGGGATGAAACTCGTGCCGATCGAGGGGGAGAAACATCAGGCCACGGCCCTCCCGGGACTGGCAACGGTGTCCCTGCTGCCGGACGCCCGCCAGCGCATGGGGCTCACTCTGGGAACGGTTGAAAAGCGTTCCATGGCGCGCACCATCCGGACTCCGGCACGGATCGCCGTGGATGAAACCCAGCTGTATCGCGTTACCACAAAGGTGGAGGGTTGGGTGGAGCAGTTGTTTGTTGCAGTAAGCGGCCAGACTGTCCGCCGAGGCGATCCGTTACTGACGATATACAGTCCGCAACTGGTCTCGGCCCAACAGGAATACCTGAGCGCTTTGCAGGCCGCCGGCACGCTCTCTACCGCCAGCGGGGAGGCCGCCGAAGGCGCCAGCTCTTTGATGGAGTCAGCAAGGCAGCGGCTTCACCTCTGGGACATCAGCGACGAACAGATTGCCCGGCTTGAAAAAACACGCCAGATCGAAAAAACGCTAACCCTTTATTCCCCGGCCAATGGCTATGTGACGGAAAAGAACGTGCTGGCAGGACAGAAAATCATGACCGGCGAGTCACTGATGGTGGTGGCCGATCTTTCGATCGTTTGGGGCGATGCCGACATCTACGAATCCGACCTTCCCTACGTCAAAACAGGAATGCCCATGACCCTGACATTCCCCTACTGGCCCGGAAAAACGTTTAGCGGCACGGTGAGTTTTATATCCCCTTCGCTCAATAAGGACACACGCACCCTCACCATCCGGCTGGAAATCCCCAATCCTGAATCCCTGTTGAAACTGGAAATGTACGCTACGGCCAATCTGAATTATCCGCTGGGCGAAAAACTGGCGGCTCCGGAATCCGCCATCATGCGCACAGGCGAACGGGACTATGCCTTCCGCGACACAGGGGATGGGAAGCTTGTTCCCGTCAAGGTGGACGTCGGCTTACGAAGTGCCGGCTTTTACGAGATCCGGTCGGGATTGAACGAAGGGGATCGCGTCGTGACTTCCGCCAACTTCCTGGTGGACTCGGAATCCTCGATGCGCGCCGCACTGGAGGCAGTCGCAGGAGAACTCCCGTGATCAAGAAACTCATTGAATTCAGCGCTCATAATCGTTTTCTAGTCATCGGACTGGTGGTGGCGGCAGTGGCCTATGCCGTATTCACCATGCAGAATATCCCGCTGGATGCGATCCCGGACCTGAGCGACACGCAGGTCATTGTTTACACGAAATGGGACCGCAGTCCGGACATCATGGAGGATCAGGTCACCTATCCGATCATTGCCGCCTTGCTCGGTGCCCCGAACGTCAAGGCCATCCGCGGGTTCAGTGATTTCGGGTTTTCCTATGTTTACGTGATCTTCCAGGATGGCACCGACATCTACTGGGCCCGGAGCCGGGTGAACGAATACCTTTCAAAAATTCGCGGCACCCTGCCGCCCAACATCACACCGGAACTCGGCCCTGACGCCACCGGCGTGGGATGGGTCTTTGAGTATGCGCTCGTGGACAAGTCCGGCAAGCACACCCTGGCTGAACTCCGGACCTTTCAGGACTGGGTATTACGCACCGCGCTTCAAAGTGTGCCCGGGGTCGCCGAGGTGGCGGGCATTGGCGGGTTCCAGAAACAGTATCAGGTCACCGTGGACCCCAACCAACTCCGGAGTTACGGGCTCTCCCTGATGGAGTTGACCGAAAGCATCCGCCGCAACAACAACGAGGTCGGCGGTCGACTCATCGAGTGGAGCGGGCGGGAATACATGGTACGGGGCCGCGGTTACGTTAAATCCACTGACGATCTCGGCAAGGTCGTCGTCAAGGCGAGCCCCCGGGGGACACCGGTCCTGTTGCGTGATGTCGCCGCTGTAGAGCTCGGACCGCAGATCCGCCGGGGCCTCGCAGACCTGAACGGGAATGGGGACGCGGTGGGCGGCATTGTCGTCATGCGGCATGGCGAGAACGCCATGAACGTCATTAAGCGGGTGAAGGCCAAGCTGGAGGATCTCAAGCCGTCCCTGCCCGACGGGGTCGAAGTCGTCACGACCTATGACCGCTCAGACCTGATCGGGAAGTCCATTGACACCCTCAAGGATGAACTCCTCCTGGAAATGATCGTCGTCAGCCTGGTCATCATGTTCTTCCTCTGGCACATCCCGTCCGCCAGCGTCCCGATTGTCACGATTCCCATATCCATCGCGGTCGCCTTCATTCCCATGTATTTCATGGGGCTGACCTCCAACATCATGAGTCTGTCCGGCATCGCGATTTCGATCGGCGTCCTGGTCGACGGGGCCATTGTCGAAGTGGAGAACGCCTACAAACGACTCGACCTCTGGCAAGAGCAGGGCCGGGCCGGGAATTACCGCGACGTCCTGCTCGAGGCCATCAAGGAAGTGGCCCCTTCGGTGTTCTTCTCGCTGCTGGTCATTGCCGTTTCATTCCTGCCGGTCTTCACACTCGTCGACCAGGAAGGCCGCCTCTTCAAGCCCCTCGCCTATACGAAAACCCTGGTCATTGCCGTGGCGGCGTTGCTGGCTGTTACGCTTGATCCGGCCGTCAGGATGATGTTCGTGCGGATGGAGCCTTTCAAATTCCGGTTCCGCCCGCTGGCATGGCTGATGAATGGCCTTTTCGTGGGCAAATACTATTCAGAAGAGCGGCATCCGGTGAGTCGGCTGCTTTTCAAGCTGTATGAGCCCCCCTGTCGCTGGGTCCTGCGCCATCCGAAAACCGTGATTGCCCTTTCCGTCCTGATCGTCGTATCCACGGTGCCGGTCTACATGAAACTGGGGACCGAGTTCATGCCGCCGCTGAATGAAGGGGTTATCCTTTACATGCCGACGACGCTGCCGGGCATCTCGGTGACCGAGGCCCAGCGGCTCCTGGAAACCCAGGACCGTCTTCTCAAGGCCTTCCCGGAAGTGGTCTCGGTGTTTGGCAAGGCAGGCCGCGCCGACACCTCCACCGATCCGGCCCCCTTCTCCATGATGGAAACCACGGTCGTGTTAAAGCCCCCTTCAGAATGGCGCCCCAAGGCGCGTTGGTTCACGAATTGGGCGCCCGGACCGGTGCGGGCGGTCCTGGGCCATATCTGGCCGGAACATATGTCCTGGGAGGATCTGATCAATGAAATGGACGCCGCCGTCCAGATTCCCGGGAGCATCAACGCCTGGACCATGCCAATCAAAGGACGCATCGACATGCTGTCAACGGGCGTCCGCACCCCCATCGGCATCAAGATCTTCGGCTCGGACCTCGCCGAGATCGAGCGTCTGGGTAAACAAATTGAAGGGACCCTACGCAAGGTGCCCGGCACCCGCAGTATCTTTGCGGAGCGGGCAACGGGCGGCTTCTTTGTCGATTTCACCCCTAAGCGGGAGGCCCTCGCCCGCTATGGATTGACCCTCACCGATGTCCAGGACGTGATCATGACCGCCGTGGGGGGCGAAAACGTCTCGACCACCATTGAGGGGCGCGAACGATACTCGATCAACGTGCGTTATCCGCGCGATCTCCGGGAGAATGTGGATCAGCTCGAACGCATCCCGGTCAGGACGATGACCGGGGCTCAAGTCCCCATCTCCGAACTCGCCGACATCACGCTCGTCAATGGCCCCTCCATGATCCGTGATGAAAACGGCATGCTGGCCGGTTACGTTTATGTCGACATCACAGGACGTGATGTTGGCGGATACGTCAATGAAGCCAAAGAAGTGGTGGCGAAGGAACTGAAACTCCCGACCGGATACTCACTTTCATGGAGTGGCCAGTATGAGAATATGATTCGCGTACGGGAGCGGCTGAAAGTCGTCATCCCCGTCACCATTCTCCTCATCTTCCTGCTGCTCTACCTGAATACAAAATCCGCGTTTAAGGCGATGGTGGTGATGCTGGCGGTACCCTTCTCGGTCGTCGGCGCCGTCTGGTTGATGTATCTGCTGGGCTACAATATCTCCATTGCGGCGTGGGTGGGGATGATTGCCCTGATGGGCCTCGACGCCGAGACGGGTGTATTCATGTTACTGTTTCTCGATTTGTCGTACGAGAAAGCGCGCCAGGAGGGCCGGCTACGGAATCTCGCCGACTTACACGAAGCGATCATTCACGGGGCCGTTAAACGGATTCGCCCCAAACTGATGACCGTAGCGGCCGCCAGCATGGGGCTGATGCCGATCATGTGGTCCACCGGAACCGGAGCGGACCTGATGAAACGCGTCGCCGCCCCCATGGTCGGCGGGCTATTCACTTCGTTCCTGATGGAACTGCTGGTTTACCCGGCGATCTTCCTGCTCTGGCGGTCGCGTTCGCTAAAAAAAGAGAGCAACCGCGAAGATTTTAATTAAGGTAAGGACCCAATTGCTGGCGCAGACATTGGCGGGCCCGGTAAATCCGTGATTCAACGGATTTGACCGATGACTCCATCACCTCGGCAATCTCGGCGTAGGATTGTCCTTCGTAAACCGACAACACCAAAGCGACGCGTTGGTCTTCGGGGAGCGCAGCCATCGCAGCAGCAATGGCCCGTTCCCGCTCCTTGTCACCCGCCTCCACGGCGGGGTCGCCGACCGCCATGGGCGAGAGTTGCGGAAATTCGTCCAGTGACTGAACCGGCCTTCGTTGCCGTCGTCTCAGGACATCAATCGCCGCATTGCGGGCGAGTTGAAACAACCAGGTTGAGAACCGGTCCCGTGACGTGCGAAAGGTGAAACGGCCCAGTTTCTGGTAGGCCCGGACAAATACCTCCTGGGCCGTATCCTCCGCCTCATCCTGATTCCCCACCAACCGGTAAACAAAGTTAAGGATGGGCCCCCGGTAGTAATCCATGAGCTGGGCATAAGCCGCCTCATCCCCTTCGCGGGATCTGGCTACCAAGTCGCAATCCATCTCATGCCGGTCGGTCATGTTTACCTTATATCAATAAATACCGGCTTGCGCCAAGATGGAAGCAGGGTGAACCCCAGCCATCTGTTGTTTGCCATCTGCCTTATTTTACGTTAGTATTAATAACTTTGAGACGACGAAGTTAAAGAAAAGGGGAGAATTATGGCTAAAACTGAAATAAACGTAAAAAAAACCCGCAAACCCGCCGGCTCCACCTCGGAACCTGTTAAATCCGATGATTTGCGTCAATACCGCACCCTGGACACCGTTGAAGCGATCAAGTTGAGCTTTGAGAACCACTTGCGGTACACCTTGGCCCGCGACCAGTATTCAGCGACCGACCGCGACCGGTACATCGCCCTTGCCATGGCGGTCCGCGACCGCCTGATCGGGCGCTGGATGCAAACCAGCCAGACCTATACCGCCCGCAACGTCAAGCGCGTCTACTATCTATCGCTGGAATATCTGATCGGGCGCGCCATGGGAAACAACGTGATCAACCTCGGCATTGACGAGAAGGTCTCCCAGGCCATGTCGGAGCTGGGTCTCGACTGGAACTACCTGCGCGATCTCGAGCGGGATGCCGCCCTCGGCAACGGCGGTCTCGGCCGGCTGGCCGCCTGCTTCATCGACTCCCTGGCCACTCTGGAACTCCCCGGCTACGGCTACGGGATCCGGTATGACTACGGCATCTTCCGCCAGGCCCTGCGTAACGGCAACCAGGTCGAAGAGCCGGACAACTGGCTGCGCGATGGAACCCCGTGGGATATCGAGCGACCGGAGTACCAGTACCCCGTCCACTTCGGAGGCGAAGTGAAGGACGACAAGGACGACCAGGGGCGCCAGATCTGCCGCTGGGTGAATCATGACACCATTATCGGCATGCCCTACGACTTCCCGGTGGCGGGCTACGGAAACAACACGGTCAACAACCTGCGCCTGTGGACGGCCCGGGCCTCTGAGGAATTCGACCTGTCGTTCTTCAACAACGGTGATTATATCCGCGCCTATGAGCAGAAGATCCTCCGCGAAAACATCACCAAGATCCTCTACCCCAACGACCGCATCGAACAGGGCCGGGAGCTCCGCTTCAAGCAGCAGTACTTCTTTGTCTCCTGCTCGGTTCAGGACATCCTGCGCCGGTTCCGCGTCAATAACACCGACTGGCGCGTGCTGCCCGACAAGGTGGCCATTCAGCTGAATGACACCCATCCGGCCATCGGCATCTCCGAAATGATGCGCCTCCTCATTGATGTCAACGGCCTGGATTGGGACCTGGCCTGGGATCTGACCACCCGGGTGTTCGGCTACACCAACCACACCATCATGCCCGAGGCGCTGGAAAAATGGCCCACCCGCATGTTTGAGGATCTGCTCCCGCGGCATCTGACCATCATCTATGAAATCAACCGCCGCTTCCTGCGTCAGGTTATGAACAAGTTCCCGAACGACCACGAGCGGCTGAACCGCATGTCGCTTATCGAGGAAGGGCATGAAAAGCAGGTCCGCATGGCCAACCTCGCCGTCGTCGGCAGCCATAAGGTCAACGGCGTAGCAGCCCTGCATTCGGAATTGCTGCGGGAAACCCTGTTCAAGGATTTCTTCGAACTGTGGCCGCAGAAGTTCACCAACATGACCAACGGCATTACCCAGCGGCGCTGGCTGCTCAAGAGTAATCCTGCCCTGGCCGCCCTGATCACCAAAAAAATCGGCGACGGCTGGATCAAGGATCTCTATCAGCTCAAGAAGCTGGAGCGTTTCACCAAGGACGCCGAATTCAAGGCGGACCTGCGCCGGATCAAGCGGGACAACAAGGTCCGCCTGGCCGACTACATCCGCGTGGCACACGGGGTGGAGATTGATCCTGATTCGCTGTTTGACGTCCAGGTCAAGCGTATGCATGAGTACAAGCGCCAGCTCCTGAACTGCCTCCACATCCTGCACCGCTATACGCAGATCAAGAAGAACCCCGACGCGTTCGTCCTACCCCGGACCTTCATCTTCGGCGGCAAGGCGGCGCCGGGTTACGCCATGGCGAAGCTGATCATCAAACTCATTAACGACCTCTCCGCCGTGATCAACACCGATCCCGATGTGCGGGGCCGCATGAAGGTGGTCTTCCTGAGCGATTACCGCGTGTCCCTGGCCGAGCGGATTATCCCGGCCAGCGATCTCAGCGAACAGATCAGTACCGCCGGCACCGAGGCCAGCGGCACGGGCAATATGAAATTCGCACTCAACGGGGCCCTCACCATCGGGACACTCGATGGAGCCAACATCGAAATCCGCGAGGAAGTCGGTGCTGACAACTTCTTCCTCTTCGGGAAAACCGTTCAGGAGGTCGAGGCCCTGCGCGCCGCCGGGTATCACCCCTGGGACTACTACAACAGCGATGAATCCATCCGGACGATTATTGAATGCCTGTCCGGCGACTTCATCAACCTGGAGCAACCGGGTCTCTACCACTCCATCCGGGAAGCACTCCTGGAACATGGCGACCACTACATGCATCTGGCGGACTTCCAGTCCTATATCCAGGCCCAGCAACTGGTTGACGAGACTTATCAGGACGAGGACCGATGGAGCCGGATGGTGCTGATGAATATCGCCAATATGGGCAAATTCAGTTCAGACCGCACCATCACGGAATATTCGCGGGATGTCTGGAACATCAAGCCCTGCCCCATCGAGTTGCCGAAGTGATAACAGTGGGCAGTTTGCAGTAAGCAGTAGGCAGACGAAAGGGATTCCGGTGGAATACAGAAATCAGATGGCGCGCAAGCTGCCTACTGCCGACTGCCGACTACCCACTGTCTTCTGCCTACTGTTTACTGCCTACTGCCTCCTGGCTACTGACAGTTTCGCCCTCGGACCCCATGAGGTCCTGCTCCTGGCCAACCGGCAGTCGCCGCGTTCCCTGGAACTGGCGCGCACCTATGCGGCGATGCGCCAGATTCCCGAGGTGAACCTGGTGGCACTCGACCTGCCTGCCAGTCCGGCCTTCGAGATGACCCCCGCCGAGTTCACCGCCCGGATCTGGGAGCCCGCCCGGCAGGCCATCCGCGAACGCGGTCTGGGCGACCATATTCTTGCCTGGGTCTATTCCGTGGACTTCCCGATCCGCATCACCGCGACCCCCGCCCTCTCCCTTCAAGGCCTCACGTTCCTGAGAGGCCGGATGCCCGACGCGAAACAGGTTGAGCAGGGCACCTATGCCTCCCCGATTTTTGCCGGACCTGATACCCCGCGCATCAGCGGCTTTCCCGCCCAATCCCTGGATGTGCAGAGCGCTTGGCTGGGCCCTGACATGCCGCTTCCCAGTATGATGCTGGGCTATATGGGACCCAATGGGAATACCCGCGAGGAGATCCTCACCTGTCTCAAGGCGGGGGTCACGTCCGACCGGACCCGACCGGAAGGGACCGTCCTGATTTTGACGAACAACGACATCCGCACACAATGCCGGGCCTGGGAATTTGACCCAGCCCTGCGGGAACTGGCGGCACAGGAGATCTCTGCCCGCATGACCCAGACCCCACCCGTCGATCCAGATGGCCCCGTGCCGCTTAGCGGGATCATGGCAGGGGCAGCGGAGCTACCTGACATCAGCAGGGGCCAGTTCCACTTCCGGCCGGGTGCCATCGCGGAACACCTGACCAGCTTTGGAGCGGCCTTTGACAACAGCGCCCAAACCAAAATCACCGAATGGATCCGGGCTGGAGCCACGGCCTCGGCGGGCACGGTTACGGAGCCTTACTCCGCCTGGCAAAAATTTCCCCATGCCCGCATGTTTTCATTCCAGGTGGCCGGTTGCACGGTTCTTGAAAGCCTGATTCAGTCGATCCGTTGTCCTCTGCAAATCCTGCTGATCGGCGAACCGCTGGCAAACCCCTGGGCCCCACGCTCCACCATCACCCTCAAGGGGCTGAACGCCGGGGTACTCGAAGGGCTCACCCGCATCACCGCGGACCTCGCCCCCTGTGACGGCGAGGTCTTCAGCCGGTTTATGTTTCTGATTGATGGCAAGACCCTGCAACCGGCCGGAAAATCACCCACCACCACCCTTGACCCAGCCGCCCTGTCCTCAGGCCACCATACGCTACGGGTGGTCGCCTATAAGGTGGGCGCGGTTCGATCCCAGATATTTCTTGAGACAACTTTTGAGGTGAAATAAGCGCAGTATGAGAAAATGCATCTTTTTTGACCGGGATGGAATTGTGAATCAATCGCCGGGTCCGGGCTATGTCGAACGCTGGGAGGATTTCCATCTCCTGCCGGAATTCGTCGAGATCCTGCGCCTGGTCACCAAACTGGGTTATGTCGCCGTTATCATCACCAACCAACAAGGGGTGGGCCGGGATATCATGACTTCCGCCACCCTTGATGACATGCATCGACGCTTGCGGACCCAGCTCAAGGACCAGCATGGACTGGAACTGCTCGACATCTTTACCTGCACCCATCTTCGCGAAGCCGACTGTCCCTGCCGCAAGCCCAAGCCGGGCATGATTCTGGAAGCCGCGCGCAAACACTCCCTCGATCTCGCCCGCTCCTGGATGATCGGGGACTCCCCGAAAGATACCGAAGCCGGCCGCGCTGCCGGCTGCCGCACCATTCTGGTCAATCCCGCCGCCACGCCGGATCTGGCCGATTTTACCTTTGGCTCCATGCCAGAATTGGCACAGGCGCTCGGAAAGATTCTGAAGGATTCAGAATGAAAAGCGTTCCCTCCATCCTGCCCACTGCCTCCTGCCAACTGCCCACTGATTTCACCGTGATTCTCTTTGATATTGATGGGACGCTGTTGGATATGCGGGGGGTGGGGAAGCTTTCATTTATCCGTGCCCTGAAAACGACTTTGGATATTGATGACGACCTGTCGACCATCAGTTTTGCCGGCAGTACGGATCTGGATGTACTGCGTCAGGTCATGGACCGTCACCAGCGCGCCTTCACCCTTTCCGCCTTCGAACGCTTTCACCAGCAGCTTCCTATTGAACTGGAAGCCGCCGTACATCAGGCGGAGTTGACATTATTTCCCGGGGTCCGACCCCTTCTGGAAGCCCTCTCCGCAATGCCGGATGTCGTTCTGGGACTGGTCACCGGCAATGTCGAGTCCTGCGCCTGGATCAAACTCCGGCAGTTCAACCTTCACAACCACTTTGTACTGGGCGCCTTTGGCAATGAACATGCAGACCGGAATGAAATCGCCCGGCTGGCCATGAAACGGGTGATGGCGCAGCTCAAACCAGGACAGGCCATCAAGGCCCGTTTCCTGATCGGGGATACCCCCAACGACATTGCCGCCGCCCACGCGATCGACGCGGTTTCCATTGCGGTGGCCACGGGCAAATTCACCACCGGCGCCCTGCACACCGCCGGCGCCATGGTGGCCTTGGCGGATCTTTCAGATACCGGCTGCATTTTGGAGATGATGAGTTAAAAGTTCAGAGTTCAACCAACTCCCTCATATCCCCCGGCATGGGCGCCTCAAAGTGCATCGTCTGACTGGTTGCCGGATGAGTGAATTCCAACTCCATGGAATGCAAGGCCTGACGGGGCAACCGCAGGCGGCGCCAATCCTCCTCCGTCGCCATATCCGTGCAGAACCGCACAAAAATCATCGGATCGAGCCCATAGATCTTATCGCCCACGACAGGGAAGCCTAGTGAATGCAGGGTGGCCCGGATCTGATGAAGGCGACCGGTGTGTAGCACCGCCTCCACGATACTGAGCCCCTTTACCGCACGAAGCAGACGAAACTCAGTAAGCGCCCATTCCTTGCCTGGCACCGGGTCAGGCGGAGGCATCATGGGCCCGCGCCCGGTGTTGTCCCGCTCAAAACGCCGGCGTTTATGGACCCCGGAACCGGGATCCGGCAGCAGCCACCCCTCGGCCCTTAATGTCGCAGGAAACGTGCCCTCCACAATGGCTACATACCGCTTCACCACGAACCGCTTCGAAAACTGTTCCCGGCATTTGGATTCGGCCCGGGCATTTTTGGCCACCACCAGAAGGCCTGAGGTTTCGCGGTCCAACCGGTTGACCAGGGCGGGCGATTCGATGCAATGATGGGTCTTCAGCCAGGCCCAGAGGGTGTGGTTGAAATAGCGGCCGGCCGGATGACAGGGCAGATTCGGCGGCTTGTTGATCACCATCACATCGTAATCTTCAAAGACAATCTCGATATCGAAACAGACCGGCGGTTCAGGCATTTCACGGGCGATATACTCCACCCGGTCTCCCGCCTCGAGTACGCGCTCCTGACCCCCAACCGCGCCATTCACCTCGACCCGACCCGCCGCGATATGCGCGAGCCATTCGTCACGGGTATGGTAGGTAAAGCGCCCAGCCAAGTAATCGGGCAGCCCCACCCCTCCTTGCCCCGGTGGCAGAACAAACTGAATTCGTCGTTTCATTTGGGGGGTTAGTTTACCCCTTCTTGACTTTCGGGCAATGATTGTCTTGTATGGGGGACTATTACGGGAGAATCAGAAATGGCAACGACACCATACGGACACTTGTTACAGGGCGACACCGCGATCATGGACCGCCAGTTTGAGGCATTCCAGGCCCAGCCTGTGGACCAGGAATGGATTCCCGAGCTTGCGAAAGCCGACCGGTTCCAGACGACCATCGCCCACCCCGTCTCCGTCACCGGACCGGGCACCTTTTTCGGACGCGCCCAGCGGACCTTGCACCTGCAGCCCACGCAGACCCCGGGCTGGTGGTTTGACCGGACGGATCTGCCCGACGCCATGCCTATCCGGGTGTCGGCCAATAACGTCTGGACCACACAGCGGAATATTGTGCTGTGCAGCGGCTCCCCCCACAATTACATGCGCATGGTGGAGCATATCGTCGCCCTGCGGCTGGCCTTGAACGTGGACAACCTGATGATCCGGATGGATTCAGGCGACCCGCCCCTGTTTGACCGGGGCAGTATGGATCTGGTGGAGGCCATTGAAAAAGCCGGCATCACGCAAACAGATCAGCCCGCACACTATGTGACCGTTAAGGAACCGGTCTCTATCCTGGCACCGAACGGGAGTTTCCTGGTATTCACCCCCTGTACCGACCCGGTTCCTCAGCTCAATCTGGATGTGGCCGTAAACTTCACCACCGCCATCGGCAAGCAGCGGCTGAGGATCCGATTGACCCCGGAAACGGGGCGGTACGGCTCGCTCGCCCGCACCAACTGCTCCTATACGCAAATGCTGTTCACCAAAACCATCGGGAAACTCTTTGCGGATGTGAGGAATCTGGGGTACACCAAAGACAACATCCTGGTGGCAGGACGGAAGAAATACTGCAACACCCCCACATTATTTCATAACGGGAAGGCGCTGGAACCGGTCTGGCACCGGGCGATTCTGGATCTGGTGGCAGCCCTGGCACTGATCGACACCGGCCGCTTCGTCGGAAATGTCTACTCCTATAAAGCCGGTCATGCCCTGGATGTGATCATGGTCAGAAAACTGTACGAGAACGACTTGCTGGTTCCCGTCAGTTATTGAGCCTGCAGCCCGGCCCAGCAGCCGATGGCCTCCAACGCATCCTGATGCCGTAAAAACGCATCCACGACGGCCGGATCAAAATGCGTGCCGTTACAGCGCACAATTTCGTCGCGAGCCGCCTGGGCCGACATGGACTTCCGGTAAGGCCGGTCCGAGCGCATCGCATCATAGGCATCCACCACGGCAAAGATGCGCGCTCCCAAACAGATGGCATCCCCCTTCAAACCCCGGGGATAGCCGGAGCCGTCGTACCGTTCCTGATGGGAATACACCAATTCCGCTATATCCTTCATGTAGTTGCTCGAGCTCAGGATATTATAACCGACTTCCGCATGCGTTCTCATGATCGCACGCTCTTTATCATCCAGTGGCCCGGCTTTCAGCAAAATGCTGTCGGGAATCGCCACTTTACCGATGTCATGCAACAAGGCCCCGTGGGCCAGTATATCCAGCTCCTTGCGTGGCAGGCTCATCGCCTTGCCGAGTACATAGCTCAGGGCACGGACCCGGTTGCTGTGCTGCCCGGTGGCATGTTCCCGTTCATCAAGCATCCGCACCATGGCCTGCAGGGTAAATTCGTGGGTGACCTTGAGCTCCTCCAGCGCCTTGATGAGATCCGCGCTCTTCTGCCGCACCATTTCCTCCAGGCGCAGCCGGTAGCGTTCATTCTCAACCCGCAGGCGGCGATGATCCAACGACTTCTCAATCACCGCCAGCAATTCAGCCGGCACCACCGGTTTCTCGATGAACTCAAAGGCCCCCTGACGCAGGGACTGGACGGCGCTTTCCTTGGTCGCATAGCCCGTCATCACCACCGGCATGATAAAACTGTCCGTCTGACGCAACGACGCCAAAAGCTCCAGACCGCTAACCTCCGGCATATTCAGATCGAGCAGCGCTACATCATAGGCCCCGGGAATGGCTTGTGCCATGGCCAACGCTTCGCCCGGAGAGAGGGCGCTTTCAGTGGCATACCCGCTTCCATGCAAAATCGCCGCCAACGTGGTCAGGATCAGCGGGTCATCATCCACGAGCAGAATGCAGGGATGCGGCCGGTTCACGGGCAAGGCGCCGGGAGGTGCCGTAATCCCCGCCACTTCATCCGGCTCGTCCGCCCCGCCCAGTTCCCGGGTCCACAAGTGAACCCGGTTGCGTCCATCCCGCTTGGCCGCATACAGACCGGAATCCGCCAGACGCAAGATATCCATGACCGAGGACGCGGCATCGACTCCCACACTGGTAGCCAGCCCGATGGACGTGGTTAATTTCAACCCCAGGGTGCCGGCGCAGAAGACGTTTTCCTCCACGGCACTACGGATACGATTCACCAGCGTCATGCCGGAGGCCAGATCCGCCTGCGGCAACATCACCACAAATTCATCACCCCCATAGCGGGCCACCACATCCGAACCGCGGGCCGCCTTCCGGAGAATCGCCGCGAATTCACGCAAGACCTGATCGCCGACGAGATGCCCATGGGTATCATTGACCACTTTAAAATAATCCACATCCATGATGGCCACCGCCATCTGGTGCCCATAGCGGCGAGCCAGCTGCCAGGAGCGCTCCGCCTGCTCCTCGAAATATTCGCGGTTGAACAGCCCCGTCAATGAATCGTGGGCGGCCAACTGCCGGATCCGGGTGACCGCCGCCAGGATGGAAGAAAGGACATTGGCAATGTGATACACAAAGGAGATATCAATCGCCGCCATGGTCTCCTCCTGGGCGGCCCCCAGCATCAAAATTCCCTGGACCTCGTTATTGACAAATAACGGGATCGTCATAAGCCGGCCGGGCAGCTCCGGTCCGGCCGGGGAACTGGGCACCCCTTCCATCTGGACCCGCCACTCGATATGATCGGTCTTCTTCCCGCTCAAGGCGGCATAACGCGACACCATTTCCTGACGACACTTGGACAGGAATGACTCCGCCACCGCGTTCTGGGCCGTCAGCACCACCACATTCTGCCCTTCAGAGAAGCCCAGCAGTCCGGCCACATCGCAGCCCAGCAGTTCACCGAGGCCTTCGCTCAAGTCCTGCAGGGCTTCGGCAAACGTCCCGGACGCCAGGGCCGTTTCCCCCAGGTGTCCCAACATCCTCAGCTGGCGCTGATGCTGTTCCATCCCGGGTCCCGCCATCCCCAACCCCAGACGCCGCTCATGATACTCCTCCAACAGCACCTGACAGAGTTGAGCCGGCCGGACAGGTTTGGATAATACCCGCGTGACCCCCAGGTTGGCAGACAACTCGGAGGACACATCATCCATATACCCCGTCATAATCACAAAGCCCAGCCAGGGCCAGATGTTACGGGCTTCCTGGATGAACGTGATGCCATCCATTTCCTGCATGCGCAGATCCACCAGCACCAGGTCAAAATCCTGACGGAGCAGAATCTGGAGGGCCGAGCGGCCGTTTTCGGCCACCTCCACCGCCGCCTGACGCGACATCAGGACCCGTTGCGACAACAGGCGGATGACTTCATCATCATCCACCACCAGGATACGGATTCCCGCCAGGCTCAGGTTTGAATTGGGATCTGACGGGGTGTTCATGGTCAGGCTTTAAACCTCATGTCCCTCGCCGCCTTGACTTCATCCAGCCGGCCCACCGGGGTGTTGCGCGGCATGGACGGGAACTGGGCGGGGTCATGTTCCGCCAGCTCGGCAATGTCGAGTAACGCGTCGATCAATTCATCCATCTGCTCCTTGGATTCGGTCTCCGTCGGCTCAATCATCAGCGCCTCCTTGACCACCAGCGGGAAATAAATGGTGGGGGCATGCAATCCCCTTTCCAGCAGGGCCTTGGCCACATCCAGCGCATGAACGCCCTTCTCCACCTGACGGGAGGCACTGAAGACGCACTCATGCATACAAAGCCGGTCCACCGCCAGGGCATACCGGCCCTTCAGCCGGGCCTGGATATAATTGGCATGCAAGACGGCATGTTCGCTGACCCGCCGCATTCCTTCCCGCCCCAGCAGCAGCATGTAGGCGTAAGCCCGCAGGATGATGGCGAAATTCCCGTAGAACGAGGAAATATAACCGATACTCTTCGGCCGGTCGTATTCCAGCGCATAGGAACCATCCTCACGCTTCACCACAATACTGGTCGGCAGATAGGGAATCAGCCTGGCTTTCACGCCCACCGGCCCGGCCCCCGGTCCACCGCCCCCGTGGGGGGTGGCAAACGTCTTGTGCAGGTTGACATGCACCACATCAAACCCCAGATCGCCCGGGCGGCACCGCCCCAGCAACGCATTCAGATTCGCTCCGTCATAATACAGCAGGGCATCCCGCTGGTGGGCCAGTTCGGCCAACTTGAGAATGTCGCGCTCAAACAGACCCAGCGTGCTGGGACAGGTCAGCATGACGGCGGCCACCTCATCATCCATGGCGGCCTCATATTTCACCAGATCCACGCCCCCATCCGCATTCGTCGGGATGGTGACCACGGAATACCCGGCAATGGCCGCACTCGACGGATTGGTGCCATGCGCGGAATCGGGAATAATCACCTTGGTCTTACGATTCCCTCGGTCCCGGTGATAGGCCGCCACCAGCATCATCCCGGTCAACTCCCCATGCGAGCCGGCCATGGGTTGCAGGGTGAAGGCATCCATACCCGTGATTTCTCCCAGCCATCGCTCGGTTTCGTGCAGCACCTCCAGCGCCCCCTGGGTCAGCATCCCGCCGCCACGCAACTGCGGCAACAGCGGATGCAACGAGGAAAAGCCATCCAGCGCGGCCACCCGCTCACAGACCTTGGGATTGTACTTCATCGTACAGGACCCGAGCGGGTACATGTTCGCATCCACACTGAAATTCTTAAGGGAGAGCCGGGTGAAATGCCGTACCACATCCAACTCGGACAGCTCCGGCAGGTCGGCGGCCTGATCCCTGAAATATTTTGCAGGAATCCGGAGCTTGACCGCGGCCTCCGCTGGCGTGAGGCGGGGCAGATTGGCCGCCCGGCGGCCCGGAACCGATTTCTCATAAATCAACTTGCTCATAGCACGCCCTCCAGGGCTTCGGCAAAGAGGCCGATCTGCTCCCGGGTCCGCTTCTCCGTGACCGCCACCAGCAGATAGTTTTCCATGCCCTTGTAATATCGCCCCAGCGGGAAGCCGGCGGCAAACCCACGATCAATCATCCGCGACACCACATCACTGGCATCCACCGGCAATTCAATGGTAAATTCATTGAACGTGGGCGCGCTCTTCTTCACCTCAACCCCGGGAATGGCCCCCAACCGGGTCTTGGCATATTCCGCCTTCTGCGCGCAAATATGAGCGAGGTCCTTGAACCCGCCCTTCCCGAGCCAGGACAGATACATCACGGCCCGCAAGGCGCAGAGCGCCTCGTTGGAGCAGATGTTCGACATCGCCTTCTCGCGGCGGATATGCTGCTCCCGCGCCTGCAGGGTCAGCACAAACCCCCGCCGGCCATTGGCATCCTGCGAGGCCCCGGCAATCCGGCCGGGCATCTTCCGGACATGCACCATGCGGGTCGCCATGAACCCAAGATAGGGGCCCCCGAACGACAGCGGCAGGCCGAGACTCTGCCCCTCTCCCGTGACAATATCCGCCCCCATCTGGCCGGGCGTCTTCAAGATGCCCAGCGAGACCGGATACACCGACATCACCGCCATGCAGCCCCGCGTGTGAGCCGCCTGAATCACATCCGTAAAATCGTCCACCGCCCCGAAGAAGTTGGGATTCTGGAAAATAATGGCCGCCGTCTGGTCATCCAGCGCCGCGACGATCCGGTCCCGGTCGCTCTGGCCATGCACCACCGGAATCTCGACGAACTCTACCGCCAGGTTCCGGGTATAACTGTACAAAATGTTGCGATAGATGGGATTCACCCCGCTATCCAGCAGGATTTTACGTCGCCCCGTCAAGCGGATGGCCATCATGGCGGCCTCGTATAACGCCGTGCCCCCGTCATACAGGGAGGCATTCGCCACCTCCATCTCCGTGATCCGGCAGATGGCCGTCTGATATTCAAAAATGGCCTGGAGCGTGCCCTGCGACGCCTCCGGCTGATAGGGCGTGTAGGCCGTATAGAATTCACTGCGGGCCGACAACTCATCGACACAGGCGGGGATGAAGTGATCATAATAGCCCCCGCCCAGGAACCCGGTCAGATGATGCGCGTTGCGGTGGGACACCTGATGCAGATGCTCATAGACCTCGCCCTCGCTCCGCCCCTGCGGAAGATTCAAACCGCTGATGCGCACGGACTCGGGTATGTCCGCAAACAGGGCCTCCACATCGGGAACCCCGATGGCCTGTAGCATATCCGCGCGATCACGGTCCGTGGTGGGAATATACGGCATCTCAACTCTCCTGCAGGAACGCCGCGTATTGCTCCGCCGTCATCAGCTCGCTCACCGCAGGGATAAACGGGCTCAGCTTGCAAAGCCAACCGTCGGTCTGCGCCGCCTGATTGATCAGCTCCGGCGCGGTGGCCAACGCATCATTCACGGCGCTGACCGTACCCGAGACCGGCGCAAAGACATCACTGGCCGCCTTGACGGACTCCACGACCAGGAGCACCTCATGCGCCTTGACCGCCTTACCCACCTTCGGTAAATCCACGAAGGTGATGTCGCCCAGGGCCTGCTGGGCATGATCGGTAATCCCGACCGTCGCCACCTGCCCCTCCACTTTCAGCCACTCATGATCTTTTGTATAAAATGTATTATTTGCGCTCATCGTTCCTATTCCTTTGTCCATTTTGTTTGAAACGTTCCGGCCGCTTAAACCGCCTTGTAAAAAGGCGGCTTCACAATCACAGCCTCCAGCAGGGCCCGGCCGGTATCCACCTGAAGCCGGGTCCCGACAGCGGAACAGGCCGGGGAAACGCTAGCAAACCCGACCACAACCTGCAACGTCGGACCAAAGGACCCGCTCGTCACCGTACCGACCGGCCGGCCATTGGACACCACCGCCTGTCCCGCCCTGGCCGATTGCCGGCCCTCGATCTTAAAGCCGACCAGAATGGTGGCCGGTCCCTGCGCCTGATGCTGCAATACCGCCTCGCGCCCCACGTACGGGGAGGCCTTGGTCACATAACGCATCATCGCGGCCTCCACCGGAGTAACGGCTTCGGAGAGTTCATGGCCATAGAGCGGAAGCCCCGCCTCCAGCCGCAGGGTGTCACGCGCGCCCAGTCCTGCCGGTTTTACCCCGTCGGCCAGAAACTGATGCCAGAGCTCGACCATCCGGGTTGACTCCACATACAGCTCCACCCCTTTTTCCCCGGTGTAACCGGTACGACTGACGATCGCCTCACCACCACACGCGAAGGTCCTGAAGCGGAAATACCCGAGCGAAGCGACCTCAATGCCACACACCTGGGCCACACAATCCAAGGCCCGGGGCCCCTGCACATCGATCTTGGCGAGGGTACGGGAGACATCGGTAAAGGTGACCGAGGCCGGCAGGCGCGACTGGATCCACTCACGATCCCCGTCCTGGGTCCCAGCGTTCACTACGATCATCCAATGCCCGGCATCAAACCGGTAGGTGATCAAGTCATCCAGAATCCCGCCATCCTCCCGCAGCAGAAAGCCGTATTTGCACTGCCCGTCATGAAGGGTGTTGAGGTCGGTCGTCAGCAGGGCATTGAGGGCCTCCAGCGAGCCCGGCCCGGTCACCAGGAACCGGCCCATGTGGCAGGTGTCAAACATCGTCACATCGGTCCGGGTCCGGTGGTGCTCCGCCAGAATCCCGTCATATTGAAGCGGCATATACCAGCCGCTGAAATCCACCATCCGAGCCCCGAGCTGGATGTGACTTTCCGAAAGCACCGTTTTTCGAATCGACTCCATCAGGCCCCCCCTACTTGATAACCTCAACCATCTTGAAGATCGGCAGGAACATACAAACCACAATGCCACCGATGATCACGCCCAGAAACACCATCAGCAACGGCTCCAGCAGCGAGGTCAGGGAGGCCAACATGGTTTCCACCTCATCATCAAAGGTATCCGCCACACTGGCCAGCATCTCGTCGACTTTCCCTGTTTTCTCGCCGGCCGCAAGCATACGCACCACCAGCTTCGGGATACAATCCTTACCTTCCAGTCCGGACGAGAGCGTATCGCCATGCTCCACCGACTTGCGGGCATCCATAATGGCCGCCTCGATCACCAGATTACCGGCCGCCTTGGCCACAATCTCCAGCGCATTCAGGATCGGCACCCCGCTTTGAACCAGCTGGCTCAGGGTCCGGGAAAACCGGGCGACGGCGACTTTCTGAATCAGCACCCCGAACACCGGCGCCTTGAGCACCATGCTATCCATGGCCCAGGCCCCGGCCACCGTCTTTTTCCATTTCTTGAAACCCCAGACCGAGATCATGATCGAGGGGATAATGATAATGGCATATTTTTTACCAGCGGCACTCAAGTCGACCAGGAACTGGGTGGGCGCGGGTAGTTTACCGCCGAAATCACTGAACATGCCGGCGAACACCGGTACAATAAAAATAATCATGCCGGTCGCGATAATCAGGGAAAGCGATAAGACGACCACGGGATACGTCATCGCGGACTTCACCTTGCGTCGCAATTTCGCCGAGGCCTCCAGCAACTCGCCGATCCGGCGCATGGTTTCCGCGAACTGCCCGCTCTGTTCTCCGGCCCGGACCATATTCACATACAGCACATCAAACACATCCGGAATCTGCTGGAGACTTTCCGAAAAGGACGCCCCTCCTTCAATATTCCGCTTCAACGAGCCGATGACGATCTTGAAATTGGGATTGGTCGCCTGCTCTTCCAGGGTTTCAAGGGCTGCCACAATCGGCATTCCGGCCGACAGCATCGCCGCCATCTGGCGGGAAAAAGGAGCGAGATCCTTTTCGACAATTTTTCCTGCGCCCCGGACTTTGCCCACGCCTTTGCGCGTCGTTTTGGTCACTTGAGCCGCCACCGCTTTTTTGGGGCCACCCGCCGTGGCCGCGTTTTTTTGGGGCACCACGCTGGGCGCCATCAGAACTGGCTTCGCAGATCCACCTGAACGCAATAAAGGACTCATCGCCACATCTCCCTTCGACCCTTACTCACCGCCGGTCAACTCCATGGCATCCTCCAACGAGGTCACGCCCTCCCGCACCTTCTTCAAACCGGCCTGCTTGAGCGTCAGCATTCCCTCCGCCTGCGCCGCCTCCCGGATCTCCCCGCTGGTCCCGCCTTTCATGATCATTTCCTTGATGCGTTCGGTCACCGGCAGCACCTCCATGATGGCGCCGCGGCCCTTGTAGCCCGAGCCGTTGCACTTGGGACAGCCTACCGCCTTATAAATGGGGACAAATCCGCTCCCGCCGGGACTTTTGAGATCCTTGAAAAACTCCGCATCAATCCGGTTCGCCTTGAGCACGTCCAGCGGCAGTTCGACCTGCGTGCGGCACGCCATGCACAGCTTCCGGTACAGTCGTTGCGCCTGCGACAAGATCATGGATGACGCCATCAGGAAAGGGGGAATCCCCATGTCAATCAAGCGGGTAATGGCGCCCGCCGCATCATTGGTATGCAGCGTGCTCAGCACCAGATGCCCGGTCAGTGCGGCCTTCACCGCGATTTCCGCGGTTTCCCCGTCCCGGATTTCACCCACCAGCACGATATCGGGATCCTGCCGCAAAATGGACCGCAGGGCGGCGGCAAACGTCAACCCTACCGCATTGATCTGGACCTGATTGACCCCCGCCAGCTGATACTCAACGGGATCCTCACAGGTCACGATGTTCACATCGATCTTATTCAACTCCTGCAGACAGGAATACAAGGTCGTCGTCTTCCCGCTCCCGGTGGGCCCCGTCACCAGGATGATCCCGTGCGGCTGACTGATGGCATAGGAAAAAGCCGCGAAGGCATGTTCATCCAGTCCCAACCCGCTCAGGCTGGGAAACAGCGCGCTCTTGTCGAGCACACGCATGACGATTTTCTCCCCATGGATGGAGGGAAGCGCGCTCACCCGGATATCCACTTCCTTTCCCAGCGCCTTGATCCGGAACCGGCCATCCTGGGGAATGCGCCGCTCCGCGATATCCATATCCGACATGATTTTAATGCGGGAAATAATCGCCGGCTGATAACTTTTCGGGGGGCTGGGCCGCTCGGTCAGCGAGCCATCGATCCGGTAGCGCAGCCGCAACGTTTTTTCCTGAGGCTCAATATGAATGTCACTGGCCTTGGTGCGCAACGCCTCCACCAGCATCATGTTCACCATCCGGATGACGGGCGCCCCCTCGGCGCTCTCCATGATCTCCTCGAGACTCTGCTCCTGCCGCTCCTCTTTGCCGACCTCGATATCGGCATCGGAGTCGCGCATGATGTCCTCGAGGTCGATATTACTACCTTCAACCGGGGCCAAGGCCCGCGCCAGGGCTTCCTGAATATCTTTTTCCCCCGCGACCAGCGTCATGATCTGGAGGCCTGAAATCACATGGAGCTCATCCACCGCCATCACATCAAAGGGATCGCCCAGAGCCACCACCAGCAGGCCGCCAATCTTCATGATCGGCATCGCCTGGTGTTTCCGCAAAATATCCGCCGGAATGGTTTCCAGCAACTGGGAGCTCGGGGTAAAATGTGCCAGCGTAATGGGCGCCATCCGGAGATATTCAGCCAGACACAGCGTCGCCTCTGTCGGCGTAATCAAGGAATTATCAATCAGGTATTTCTCAAGCCGGATGGAGCTCAATTGCGCCCGCTCCTGCGCCTGCTTCAACGCCTCGGCGGACATGCTTCCCCGACGCAGCAGAATATCCGAAATCCTGGAACTATGTGAAATTGCACTCATGCCGGTTCATCTAGAGAACGTCACGGGTATCCCGGGCTTCCCTGACCCCTTTTTCGGAGGCCCGGTGCCGGGCCCGCCAATAGAGCCCCAGTGCGAACAGAGGGACCACTCCCGACTCAATCAGCACAAACAGCGCCAGATCCCGCGGCAGGTCGGCCAGTCGGGCCGTCGCTTCCGGCAACAGCAGAACCACCAGGGGATACAATACGACAAACCCTGCCGGCAGGACCACCAGTACACATAAGGTACGCAAAAAATAGAGTAGGGACTTTTTCATCTTTCAAGGCCCATGCGGCGGCAGCGCACCATTCTCGTTCAGGTACTCGAGGACATCCTCTGGCAACCGCCCTGCACCAGACCATTTAACCCTCAACGGAGGAATCCCGGCAGAATCACTCCCGCCCAACCGGAAAACCAACGGCATACGGGGCAGAATGATACAGGAGGGATACTCGCCGTCATGGAGTTGAATATATTTCGCCAGCTTGGGCGGGAGGTCCCCGGTCCCATTGTACTGGATATACGCGCCGCTAATCTGATAGAGCCGTTCTTCGGGCGCCGCCACAGCGGCTGCCACCTGGACCGGCACCTGCTTGCGTTTGATCTCCGGCACCTTCGCGCTTTGCTGCTTGCCATACACCGACCAGACAAAACCGGCCTCTTCCAACTTACGCACCCGGTCAACGGCCAACGACCCCATTTTCTTTCGGTGCCGTTGATTGGCCACCCAATTCGCCAGATCCGGCTCCGAGGGACAGGAAGAAGGCACATCACAATGCCCGTGTTTCTTCTTGTATTTCACCAGCCGCTGGAACATGTCATTCCAAACCTTGTCCGCGGGAGACCACACGAAGCCCATCTGCGTCAAACGGGCCAAATAAACCTTGGAGAGTTCCCCGATCTTATGGCGATAGCGCTGCATGGCCACCCACCGCCCCAGTTGCACATTCTTTTTCCAGTTGGCAGGAACCTGACAGTCGCCATGCTCCTTGCGGTACGCCTCAAGTGCGTGAAACATATTTTCCCAGTCTACACTCTGACGAGCCATGGTGTTCCTCGCAATCGTTCAATTACCTGATGAAACATAAACTCCACGTGCGACATGATTCTGTCACGCATGATCAGTCTCTGACAACTTCTTTCGGCGGGACGTCACGGACGGGAAAGGGGTCACTCCACTCCGTGCCGGGCCAGCTTCAAAGCCTCATCAATATCCCCTTCGGTAAAGCGGTCCGTCAGCTTCTTCGCCAGATGCCCCCGGACGTCGTAAAACCAGAACTGGGGCAACGACTTAATGCCCATCGCCCCACACACCGGCGCTTCGAAACCGGGCGCAACAATCCTCAGGATCACGATCCGGTTCGATGGCTTGGTCGCAAGCGCCTCAACATAATTCCCCTCGCGGATACTCGGCAGGAGTTTGGGATTATGGAAATGGACAATATTGATGAACCCTTTTTTCAAATGTTCCTCAATATCCACCTCTTCTCCCTTGCTGATGGTCAGGGTGTTTTTGGAATCCATCTCCCGCCACTTTCCGGACCGCTGCCATTCGCGGGCTTCGGCCGGCGACTTGGGATCCCCACGGACGGCCCTTGCCGCGGTCGCCAGTTCCTCAGGGGTCGGGGGCGGCGGTTTCACGGGCTCAGGCGGCCGTTTCACTGTCAGTGACTTCAGCATAATCACCCGCTCATCAAGCGGCTCCCCGTCCTTGGTGAGGTGGAGGGTGAACTCATCGAACGCACGGAACTCCACATCCTCGTATTGACTGCGAGCCAACTCCAGGGACACCTTCAGCGGCGCCGGCGGAAGAATGGACTTCACATTGACGGGATACTCCGAGACCATGGCCCCGGCCTCCGATTTGAATATGAATTTCCGCTCCGAAAACCCTATCAAACGCCCTTTGACCACCTCGCCATTACTCAACGTCATGGTGTCGGCCCGGGCCCCAAGGAGGGACCCCAGCACAAGGAACAGACAGGCTATTCGCTTCATATCCCCTTCTTCCTTATTCCCACTCGATGGTCGCAGGCGGTTTCGAACTGATATCATACACCACGCGATTAATGCCGGAAACCTCATTGATGATCCGGGTCGAGATGCGGGCCAGCGTATCATACGATACCCGGGACCAGTCGGCCGTCATGCCATCCTGACTCTCCACAATGCGCAAGGCGGCCACATTCTCATAGGTCCGGCTGTCGCCCATGACCCCCACGGTCTGAATGGGAAGCAACACGGCAAACGATTGCCAGATTTTCGCGTACATCGGGTCCTTCTGCATTTCCTCCTGCACCCGGAGGTCCGCTTTCTGGAGCAGCGCGACCCGCTCTTCGGTCACCTCGCCCAGGATCCGCACCGCAAGCCCGGGTCCGGGAAACGGCTGACGGTCCACCACATAGCCCGGAAGCCCCAACTCACGTCCCAGCAACCGCACCTCATCCTTGAATAGTTCCCGGACCGGTTCAATCAGCTTGAATTTGAGATCCTCCGGCAGCCCACCCACGTTATGATGGCTCTTGATGGTCACCGAGGGCCCACCCAGCGGGGAGGCGCTCTCAATCACGTCCGGATAAAGGGTCCCCTGCGCCAGGAACTGCGCCTCGCCAAATTTGCGGGCTTCAATAGAAAATACATCTATAAAGGTCTTACCGATAATTTTGCGTTTCTGCTCGGGATCCGTGATGCCTTTCAGCCCGTCGAGGAAGAGCTTCTGCGCATGCGACACATGCAGGTCGATGCCAAAGGCTTTACCGAAAAGCTCCTCCACCTGCTTGGCTTCCCCCGCCCGTACCAGGCCGTTATCCACAAACACGCAGTGCAGCTGTTTGCCAATGGCGCGGTGCAACAGCGCCGCCACCACCGAGGAATCCACCCCGCCGCTCAACCCGCACAGCACATGGCCATCCCCCACCTTTTCACGGATGGCCACCACGCTCTCCTTGATGAACTGGGCCATTTCCCAGTCAGGCCGGCACTTGCAGATATCAAAGAGGAACCGGCTCAGCAGGGTTGCCCCCTGGGGCGTATGCACCACTTCAGGATGGAACTGGAGTCCATAAATGCGGCGCGCCGGATTCCCCATGGCCGCCACGGGACAGGTATCCGTTTTGGCCAGCACGGAAAACCCGGGCGGCAGATGTTCCACCTGATCCCCATGACTCATCCAGACATCCAGCGACGCAGGCAGATCACGGAACAGTGAAGACGAGTCCACCACCGAAATCCGGGCGCTGCCATATTCACGCGCATGGCCCGGTTTCACGGATCCATTCAGCAGCTTGGCCGTCATCTGCTGTCCATAGCAAATCCCCAGCACGGGCACCCCAAGCTCATAGATCGCCGGATCACACAGGGGAGACCCCTTGTCCAGGACACTGGCGGGCCCCCCCGACAGGATGATCCCTGCCGGCTTGCGGGCGGCAAGTTCAGCCGCCGTAATATTGAATTTCAACAGTTCCGAATAGACCCGCTGCTCGCGGACCCGGCGGGCGATCAGCTGACTGTACTGGGATCCAAAATCAAGAATGGCAATCCAATTGTGACCCTGCATAACGTTCAAGCCTTTCGAATTAATTCACGGAACTGGGTAAACAGATAATAAGGATCATGGGGACCCGGCGAGGATTCCGGGTGATACTGCACACAGAACATCGGCTCTTTCTTGTGCGACAGGCCCTCAACCGTCTGATCGTTGAGATTCACATGAGTTATGTCGAGGATGGTCTTGTCCAGCGAATCCGGATCGACCGAAAAATTATGATTTTGAGAGGTAATCTCCACCGCCCCCGTCCGCAGATTCTTCACGGGATGATTACACCCGTGATGCCCGAACTTGAGCCGGTAGGTTTTCCCGCCACAGGCCAGCCCTAATATCTGATGCCCCAGACAAATCCCCATGAGCGGGACCTTCCCGAGCAGCTCGCGCGCCGCCTCAATCGCATAGGTCACCGCCGCCGGATCGGCCGGCCCGTTGGAGAAAAAGACGCCATCCGGCTTCAGCTTCAGAACCTCGGCCGCAGGCGTCTGGGCCGGCACCACCGTCACGGCCATGCCATTCCGCCGCAGGCTACGCAGAATGTTCCACTTGATCCCGAAATCATACGCCACAATGTTCAGATCGGGCTTGGGCAATTCGCTCGCAATACCCCAGCTTTGGGACAAGGAGTCATTGGGATCCCACGGGTAGGCTTTCTTGCAGGACACCTTTGCCGCATAATCCTGACCATCCAATCCGCACCACTCCGCGGCCTTGCGTACGGCATCCGCTTCATTCACCTTGCCCGATACGCTCATAAAGCCACGTTGCGTGCCTTCCATCCTGAGCCGCGAGGTCAGCGCCCGGGTATCAATGCCCGCAATCGCCGGAATGGACCATTTGGCAAGATACTCCGGAACCGAGCCATCCGCCCGCCAGTTACTCGGGATATTCATGTCATGGATGATAAAGCCGCTGGCAAACAGTTGGCGGCTTTCCATATCGGCCTGGTTCATGCCCGTGCTGCCGATTTCGGGATAGGTCATGGTCACGAACTGCCCGCTGTAGGAGGGATCACTTAAAATTTCCTGATACCCGGCCATCCCGGTATTGAACACGACCTCTCCATAGGCATCCACGGGGGCGCCGACAGAATACCCGCGTAAAATCGTGCCATCTTGAAGCGCCACAAACGCCTTACGCTCCCGTTGTTCCGCCCAATTCCATTTCGAACCCATATCTGATCCTCCCAATCCGGAAAAAGTTCATGCACTCTACCGATTCCTCACTCACTTGGCAACGGTAAGACGTTTACACCGCTCCACAGGTTGACCTCCCCGCCCGCTTTCCCCTACACTCCCGCCATGAAGGTTGTGCACATAATCCCCGGCACGGCGGATGTCTTCTATTGCCAGAACTGCATGCGGGACAAGGAATTGGTGATGGAGCTCCGGGCGCTGGGCCACGAGGTGATCCTGGTCCCCATGTACCTGCCCCTCTTCTCGGAGGGCGAGGAAATGGGCTCCGCCACCGTGCCGATCTTTTATGGCGCCGTGGGGGTCTATCTCGCCCAACATATCCCGGCCCTGAGCCGCGCTCCGCGCTGGCTCAAGCGCCTCCTGGACTCGCGCCGATTGCTCCGGTGGGTGGCCGGAAAGTCCGGCACCACCCGCGCCAACGGCCTTGAAGCCATGACCCTGTCGGTCTTGCGCGGCGAAACGGGCGGGCAAAAGGCGGAGCTGGACCACCTGATGGAATGGCTGATCCAGCAGGCCAAACCGGATCTCGTTCACCTGTCCAACGCCCTCCTACTGGGGCTGGCCGGGCGCATCAGGCGGGAATTGAACGTCCCCGTGGTCTGCACCCTTCAGGATGAAGATGCCTGGATTAACTCCATGGAGCCGGGTGCGGCCCACGAGGCCTGGCAACTCATGGCGGAAAAAGCCCGGGACATTGCCGCCTTCCTCCCCGTCAGCCACTACTACAGCCACCTCATGCAGCAGCGGCTGACCGGCATCGACGCCACCCGTTTTCACGAGATCCCAATCGGCATCTCCCCCGAAGAATACCAACCGGCACTCATTCCCCCGGAAAAGCCGGTACTCGGTTATCTTTCAAAAATGAGCGAGTCACTAGGCCTGGAAGCCTTGGTCGACGCCTTTATCCAACTCAAGCAAACGGCCCCACTCCGGGCCCTTCAGTTGAAACTCATGGGCGGCCAGACGCCGGATGATACCCCCTTTCTCCGGCGGTTGCGCCGCAAGCTCTCGGCCCGGGGCCTGCTGGCCGATGTGGAGTTTTGCGAAGGACTCACCCGGGAACACCGCGTCGAGTTTCTCCAGTCCCTGACCGTGCTGTCAGTCCCCATGCCACACCCCGAGGCATTCGGCATGTTCATCCTGGAGTCACTGGCCTGCGCCGTACCCGTAGTCCAGCCCCGGATCGGCGCCTTCCCGGAAATCATCACCGCCACCGGCGGGGGCCTCTGCTATGACCCGGCTGACCCCGACGGACTGACCGGAGCGCTGAAGCGCCTGCTTCTGGATCCCGGCGCCACCCATCAACTGGGTCAAGCCGGCCACGAGGCCGTCCGCAAGGAGTATAACATCCACACCACCGCAGAACAGATTCTTGCCGTTTACAAGCAATGCCTGGCGGCCACGACCGTCCTGTTGACCTCCTGCCTGTTATGCCAGGCAACTCCCCTCCAGGAGCCTGCCTGCTGGCCGACCTATCACGGGGACTCCGGTCTGCGCGGTGTCGCGGCCACCCCCTTGCAAAGCCCCTTATCTGTTGGCTGGCGCGTCAATGTCGGGGCCCCGGTGTCACAACCGCCCGTGGTCTGCAAGGGAGTCATCTATGCCGTGTCCGACCGTGGCGAGGCCATCGCCGTGGGGCTGAACGGGGTTAAACGCTGGGCGACCGCCCTACCCCGGCTGCCGCAGCCGGAACGCTTTTCAACCCCGCCCCTCTGCGTAGACACCCTCCTGCTCGCCGGAACGGACAAAGGCCAGCTCTATGCGTTCGATACCGGAACCGGGGCCATCAAATGGAAAGTCAAAATCGGCGAGGACCTTTATGGAGCCCTCAACTGGCTTGAGCCGGACGGCCCCCACGGCCGCACCGCCCTCGCCCTCTCGCGAAACAATGGCAGCCTGACGCGGATCGAATTGACCACCGGACGGATCCTGTGGAGTTCCAAACCCGCAGGGCGTTCCGACGGGTCCCCTGCCGTTGGCCGCGGGTTCATTGTATTCGGGGCCTGCGATTCCGCCCTGCACTTCATCGCTCCGGCCTCAGGCGCCCCTCTGGCGAGAACCGGATTCGACGAGCGCGGCCCCATGGCGGGCGGAGTGGCTGTGGAGGGGTCCCGCGTCTATGCCGGGACCCGGGACGGGTCGATCCTCTGCGCCGACGCGACCACCTTCACCCTCCTCTGGACCAATCAGGTGGCGGGCAATGAGATCTTCACCACCCCGGCCGTCACCTCCAACCGGGTGCTGGCCGGATCCAGTGATGGATTCATGTATTGCCTGAACCGGGCGGATGGCCGGAAACTCTGGAGCGTTCCTACCGAGGGCAGTCCCGCCTCTCCCGTAGTGGCGGGAAACACGGTGGTGGTGGCATCCGGCGGAACGTTGTCACTGTTGAGTCTGGCGGAGGGACAGACCCTGTGGCACGACAAACCCTGCGATTCACTCTCCCCGCCCGCCGTGGCCGGCGGCAATATTGTTATTGGAACCGATGACGGATTCATTATGCTCTACCAACCCAAATGAATACACCCAGCCCCCTGCTACACCTCGAGAAGATCAGCAAAACCTATCCCACCCCAACTGAAGGCGGGCTGCCGGTTTTGAAGGAGATCACGTTAAAAGTGGCTGCCGGCGAAACCATCGCCATTGTCGGGCCCTCCGGCTCGGGGAAAAGCACCCTGCTGAATATCATCGGCACACTCGACACGCCGACCTCCGGGCAACTCCTGCTCGATGGCCTGAATCTCAATTTCCTGTCCGCCCGGGATCAGGCCCGGGTCCGCAACGAAAAAATCGGCCTGATTTTCCAGACGCACCATCTTCTGAAACAATGTAATGTCCTCGAAAATGTGTTGGTGCCGGTTCTCGTGAACCGGAAGGCGGCAGGTGCAGAGCCGCGGGCCCGGCGTCTGTTGGAGCAGGTCGGCCTGTCCCACCGCCTGGAACACCGGCCCGGCCAGTTATCCGTCGGCGAACAACTCAGGGTGGCCGTGGCCCGGGCCATGATCAACCGGCCCCGTTTGCTGCTGGCCGATGAGCCCACCGGCTCCCTGGACCATTCCGGTGCCGAACGTCTGGCGGATCTTCTGGTCTCCATGAATAAGCAGGAGGGCATGACCCTCATTGTCGTCACCCATTCGTTATCGCTGGCCAGGCGCATGGACCGGGTCTATGAACTGATTGACGGCCAGCTGGTATTGAACACCCATGACGCTGCTTAAACTCACCCTCCGCAGTCTATGGTTCTATCGCCGGGCTCATGCGCTGGTGCTGGCCGGAACCGTGCTGGCCACCGCCATCCTGGTGGGGGCCCTGTTGGTCGGCGACTCGATCCGGTTCAGCCTCACGCAATCCGCCCTGCTCCGCCTGGGCACCATTCAAACGGTCCTGGACAGCCGGGGTCGATTTTTCCCGGCAGACCTTGCCGTCCGCCTGCAGAACGAAACGGGCGCCACCGTCTCCCCTGCGCTCCTCTTTCGCGGCCTTGCCGTGCGCTCAAAAGAGGACGGCCCCGAACCCCGTCCCTGCAACGGCATCCAGATACTGGGAGTACAGGAGTCGTTCTGGACCTTCGCCGACGCCCCGAAACCAGTCCTCTCCCCTACGGGCATTGCCATTAATGCCAGGCTGGCAGACGAACTTCAACTCCACTTCGGGGATCCTCTTTCCATCCGGTTCAGCAAGCCAGCCCTGATGTCCCGGGACGCCCCGCTCTCGTCCCGGGAGAAGCAGGACACCCTCCGGGCGACCTTCACCGTTGAGGCGATTATCCGGGACGCGCAACTGGGCCGGTTCAGCCTGGCCGCCAATCAGCAAATCCCCTGTACCGTCTTCCTCAACCTGTCCGGACTGCAACAGGCGGCCGGCCTGCCCGGGCAGGCGAATCTTCTGCTGACAGACGGGCAGACCGACCTGAATCAGGCGCTTCGCAAGGTCTGGCGGCTCGCAGATGCCGGGCTGACACTGCGAACCTTTGAGGACGGCCGCCTGTTTCAACTTGAATGCGACCGGATCTTCATGGACCCGAAGGTCGACACCACCTTGTCGCACCTGCCGAAATCAGTTGGCGCCCTGACTTATCTCGTCAACTCCATTGCCCGGACAGGGAGCCAGCCCCTCCGCGAAACCCCCTACTCTTTTGTCATCGCGCTCTCGCCCTCCGCAGATTCAGCGCTGGGACTGGTGCCGCCTGACATGAACGATGACGACATCATTGTGAACCGGTGGCTGGCGGATCAACTTGAAGCCCGGCCGGGCGACTCCGTGACCTTGACCTATTTCGAGTTCAGCGCATTGAATCACTTTGTGGAAACGAACCGCGTATTCAAAATCCGCCGCATCGCGGAGATGGCTGAGTTTTCCGATGAGCGGACCCTGGCCCCGGAGTTTCCGGGACTGACCGATGCCGGGCGATGTGCCGAGTGGGATATCGGGATGCCCCTGAAACGCGACCAGCTTGAAGACCCCGCCAACACGACTTACTGGAACGATTACCGGGCGATGCCCAAAGCGGTGGTCACCTTGAAGGCCGGTCAGGAAATGTGGGCCAACCGGTTCGGAAGTCTCACCGCGATCCGCTTCCGCGCCAATGAGGGGGGAGCGGAGGCGATCACAGAAGCCCTGGAGCAACATCTTGATCCGACCGAACTGGGCCTCCTCTTCCAACCCCTCCGCGAGACCGCGCTCAAGGCGGCGGCAGAAGCCATGGATTTCGGGCAGCTTTTTCTGGGCATGAGTTTTTTCCTGATTATGGCCAGCCTCATGCTCACCGGTTTGCTTTTTGCCTTTGGCGTTCAACAGCGGGCGGAAGAAACCGGAGTGTTGCTGGCCCTGGGTTTTCAGCCACGCCAGATCCGCCGCTTATGGCTTCAGGAATGCGTCCTGCTTGCCGCCGCAGGGACGTTGGCCGGGGCAGTACTTGGAACTTACTACACCCGCGCCATGATCTGGGGTCTGAGCCATTTCTGGCAGGGAGCTGTTGCCCGGGCGGAAATTCAGTACCATGCCACAGCCTCCACAACCGCCTTGGGGGCCCTGATGAGCTTCGGGTTCCTCCTGCTTGCCCTCATCTTCGTCCTCCGGCGGCAGACCTGCCAGGCCATTCAGCCACTCCTTTCCGGTGAGGCCACAGACATACGATCTCCGGCGACTCCTCTCCGGAGGTCGAAACTGGGGTGGATCAGTGGCCTAACCCTTGCCGGCCTCGTCTCCAGCCTCCTCCTGATCGGATATGCCTCGGTGGCCTCCCCTCCCGACGCCTCCTCCCTTTTCTTTGCCGCCGGCAGTCTGCTCCTGATTTCACAGCTCAGCCTCGCCGCGCTGCTCTATTCACGTCTGGCCCAGCCCGGTGGCCGTCTGACCCTTCTGACACTGGGGTTGCGCAACGCCGGCCGCCATCCCTCACGGAGCCTGACCGCCGCCGGCCTGCTCGCCTGCGGGTGCTTTTTAATCCTGGCGGTCGCCGCCATGCAGGAGGATGTCGGGGGCCACGCCGCCCGGCGCGATTCCGGGACGGGCGGCTTCGCCCTGTTCGGGGAATCCACGCTCCCGATTCAAGCCGACCTGAGCCGTCCGGAAGGACGGACCCGGTTCAACCTTGACCTGCACCCGGACTTAAAATCAGCACGGATCGTCTCAATGAAAGTCAGGGAAGGCGATGATGCCAGCTGCCTGAACCTCAACCGCGCCCAGGCCCCCACCCTGATCGGCGTTGCCCCCCGCGACTTTCAACAACGGGGCGCGTTTCAAACCTCACCGGCCGGCGCCCCGCTCTGGACGTTACTCACCACCTCTTGTCCGGACGGCGCCATCCCGGGCCTGGCGGGAGATGCCAATACCGCCGACTGGGGCTTAAAAATGAAGACCGGCGCCCTGAACGGCGACAGCGTGATTTTCAGAAATGAGCAGGGCGTCCCATTCCGCGTAAAACTGGTGGGCACCCTGCCCATGCGCCTGTCGGTATTCCAGGGCTCCATTCTGATTTCCGCCCGTGACTTTGCCGCGCAGTACCCCTCGGAAAGCGGGTCGCGCCTATTCCTGATTGACACCCCTCCCGGTACCGAGACGCGAGTCAGGGAGGCGCTCTCTCTCAAACTGGAAAAATGGGGTCTTGCGATCACCTCCACGACTGAACGGCTGAAGTCATTTTACGTGGTGGAATCCACTTATATGGCCATGTTTCTGGTGCTGGGCGGACTGGGCCTGCTTCTGGGAACGGCCGGTATGACCATCGTGATTTTGCGGAATATTCAAGAGCGCCGGCATGAACTCGCCCTGTTATCCGCTACAGGCTATACCCGTCGCCAGATTCTCAAAGGGGTACTGGCGGAACAGGGGCTCATTCTCGGATCCGGCCTGGCCATCGGCGCAACCTCTTCACTGGCGGCCATCTGGCCCAGCCTTCAGGCCCCCGGGGGCGAATACCCCTGGGCGCTCATCCTGCCCCTCATCTGCGGAATAAGCCTTTTTCAGATCATCTGGATTCTGCTGGCCACCTGGATCGCGCTCCGGGCGCCCCTGCTCGACGCCCTGCGAAATCAGTGAAGCAACGCCTGGGTGGCCGCCACCAATGCTCCGGGCTGATTTACGGACAGATGCTGTTTCACGCATCTGGCAAAGGTAGACTTTGATCTCTCCGCCTTCCCTTCGCTTAACCGTTCATCATAAAGCACCACCGGCAGACCGCTCAGGCTGGTCATCACATCAATCAGCCGGGCCACCGCGGAACCGTTCAGGCGCGGGAGCACCTCCTTCATCACGACCACATCTGGATTCATCGTGACCGCTTTATCCAGGACATCCGGCCCATTCTCCACCGTGACCACCTCGAACCCGGCCGCCGAAAAGGCCGCCGTCATCCCCGGAATCAGCAGGGGATCATCCTCAGCCAGCAGCACCGTAAACATCTGACCCTGACTGCGGACAGGGCGTTTCTGGGTGGATGCCAGAATTTTGCGGATCGTGCGGACCAGTTTATTTTCATCACAGGGCTTGGTGAGAAACCCGGCCACGGCCACCGAATCAAAAAAGTTTTCCAGCATGGAGCGCGCCGTCAGCACCAGCACCGGATAGGCGGTTTTGCCATCAGCGCCGGTAATCTGTCGCAGAAACCCTAGCCCCCCCATTCCGGGCATACTGATATCCAGCACAATCAAATCCGGCCGGGTCTGATCCAGAATGGCAAGGGCCTCTTCGCCGCTCGTCGCCGTCACCACATCAAACCGCTCGCTGACCAGATAGTCCTTAAGCGAGATCAGCAAATGCCGTTCGTCATCAACCAACAAAATCCGGTCCATTTTATCACTCATGTTGCATCATTCTCCTTGCTCAGACATCCAACCGTTTCCGACCCAGCACCACTTCCTCCACGCACGCCCATAACTCCTCCTGATTGAAGGAGGGCAGGAGTCTCGGGATTTCAAATCCCTCCAGAATTTCCCGTTTGGCGACCGCCGGCTCCGCATCCGTTATCGCCAGTACCGGCACCCGTGCCAGGGATTCCCCCCCCTTGAGCATGGAGATCACGATGCCGCCATTCATACCCGCATGAATCCACTCCAGGATCACCAGATCCGGCTTTACTCCCGCCAAGGCGGTCTCCCAGGTGCCATCAGCCAGTTTACCGGAACTGACCCGGTAGCCATATTCCTCCAACCAGGCGGTCACCCGATCCCGCACGGCATCATCCTCATAGGCCAGCAGGGCCCAGGGCGGGGGAACCACCGGCATCAACAGGGAGACTTGAGTGCCCTTATTGAAGCCCGCAGGCGGACTGGTCACTTCAATCATCCCCCCATGCCGGACCATCAGATCTTTACAAATGGCCAACCCCAGGCCGGCCCCGCTCACATACTCGCCCACCCGGAAAAAACGCTCGGTGATCCGTGGCAAGTGTTCCGCCTCAATGCCAATCCCGCTGTCAATCACCTCGATCACATGCTGCCCGCTCTCTTTTTCGTTGGAACGGAGCCGGATCTTAATGAACCCCTTGGCGGTATTGTACTTAATGGCATTCTTGACCACATTAAAGATCACCCGCTCCATTTTTTGCGGATCACAGGCGGCAAACCCTGCCCCTTCCACCCCCAGATCCAAGCTCAGGCCCTGCGCCTCAATCTGCATTCTCAGCGATTCGATGGTTCGCCGGAGAAACCGGCCGAAGTTCACGCGCACCAGATTCAGGCGGAGCGTATTCGATTCAATACGACTCATGTCCAGAATGTCATCCACCGTCCGCTGCAACCGCTGACAGTCCTCTCGAATCATACTCAGATAGGTTTTTCCCTGTTCCGTCATCGGCCCGGCAATCCCTTTGACCATATTCCCGGCCATGTAGTTGATGGATGAAAGCGGGGTTTTCAATTCATGGGACACATTTGAAACAAACTGCGATTTAGCCCGGTCATGTTTCTGAAGCTGTTCGATGGCCAGATTCAGTTCCGCCTCGATCCGCGTCCGTCGCGCGATCTCCTGGCTCAGCTCCTCGTTGATCCGGGTCCGCTCACGCACCTCCGCCTCCAGCGTGTCATGCGCCGCCTGCAAGGCGTCTTCCGCCTCCTTGCGCGCACTGATATCCCTTATAAAAAAACAGAGGTAGGTCTTGCCCGAGAGGGTGATCTTGCAGGTGGAAATTTCAGAGGGCACGAGTGACCCGTCCTGCCTCGCGCATTCCGCCTGGATAAGGGTAAACCGGTCATTCCGCAGATTGTCACCAATGGTTGCGAGGACGTGTTCCGTCATCCCCAGCACAATATCCATGATGGCGGCCTGCTTGAATTGGGCCTGCGTGTATAAAAACGACTGGGTCGCGCGGACATTCGCATCGACAATTTTCCCGTTCAGTTCGGTGATGAAGGCCGAATCATAGACGTTCTGGAACAATTCGCTTAAATCCGAATTCTGGACGGCGATCTCTCCAAACGTCTTGCGCGGACGGGTCCCGTCCGCCGCCTGAGCCGGGGTTAAGTGGCGTGGCCACCGGCCGGAAGGGGCCGCGGGAATATCAATCCGCATCGTTTTTGAAGACTGGTTGTCACTTGCCATGTCGCGATTCCTTCCAGCACTCCGTGCGGTCACCCGAAGAGGATACGCATCAGGGCATCCCCCTGCATCGCGCCGAGGCTGCCGCGGAGGCAGTCCATCTCATTGAAGGCCGCCACGCCATCGGGAGGGATCCCGGGACACCGCACCGACACCGGCACCGGCGTGCGCGTATGTTTGCCCAACCGGATGGGAACGGGATGATCCGGCAACACGGCATAATTCGCATCCGGCCCCACCGCCGCCATCACCGGGCAGATAATTCTGGAGTCAAAATCCTCAATGGCCTTGATTTTAAGAGTCAGGTTTTGCTCATGGGATACTTCATCAATGGCCTCCAGATGCAAGTACACAAAATCATGGGTCTGAATAGCCTCCACCGCCGCGGCGGCCTTGCCCTCATAATTGGTATCGATGTACCCCGTTGCCCCGGAAACCGGCACCACATCCAGCCCCAGGCATCGCCCCAGACCGGTAATCACATCCACAGCGGAAATCACCGCCCCTGTGATGCCGTACTTATCCTTGAGCTTCCTCAATGCCCCTGCCCGCCCGCCGCTCCAGGGCCATATGCCGTTTGCCATCGTGCGTCCGCCCGCCTTCAGCCGCTGGTTCACCGGGTGATTCGTGAGCACCGCCGTAGCTTCGTCCATCAGCCGCCTTAACACCGTCGCGGTGAACTCGCCCGCCGGACTCAAGGCACAGGGTAGATGCCCCGCCACCGGCTCACCGTGATTATCATCCGGCTTATCAGTCTTGACCTGAGCGGAAAATTCAGGCCCCGAGCACACAAGAATGTTCCGATAGCTCAATCCGGCATGGAACCGGATTTGACCCGTCCCCAGATGCTCATTCAACGCCTCAATCAGGAGCGCGGCCTCAGGGGACGCAATCCGTCCCCCCGAAAAGTCACGCAGGATTCCGTTCTCAACGGTGGTCAGGTTGACCCGGAAGGCAATATCGTCCAGTCCCAGAGGTACTCCCCGCCCCGCCGCCTCGAGGGCACCCCGCCCGCAATATTCAGAAGGCAGATCACAGCCCATGACGGACATATTGGCGACTTCACTGCTGGTTGGAAAACCGGCCGGTAGTGTTAACAAAGTACCCGATCGCCCTTCCCTCGCAATCCGGTCCATCCCCGGTGTAGCCGCCACCTGTAAGGGGGTTTTACCGCCGAGCTCCGCCATCGGCTCATCCGCCATCCCGTCACCGAGGAAAATGATCGTCTTCCGCCTGCTCATAATCATCGAATCAGGCTGAGAAACTCGGACCGGGTGGAGGAATCATTGTGGAAACTGCCCAGAACGGATGAGGTCGTCATCACTGAATCCTGCTTCTCGACCCCCCGCATAATCATGCAGAGGTGGCGGCACTCCATGACCACACCCACCCCCTCGGGCTTGATGTAATCCATAATGTCATGGGCGATTTGAGCGGTCAGCCGCTCCTGAATCTGAAGGCGCCGAGCATGACAGTCCACGATACGGGCCAGCTTGCTGACGCCCAGGACTTTCTTGCGGGGTATATAGCCGATGTGGCATCGACCGAAAAACGGGAGCATGTGGTGTTCACAGAGACTGTACACCTCGATGTTTTTGAGCAGGACCATGTTATTGGCTTCCGCCGTGAACACCGCCCCATTCACGATCCGCTTAACGGACATCCGGTACCCGGACGTCAGAAACTCATAGGCGGCGGCCACGCGTTCCGGCGTCTTGACCAGACCCTCCCGGTCAGGGTTTTCCCCGATTTCCCCTAATAATTCCCTAATTAACCCCGCCACACGCTTCTTATTCATACATGCCTCACCGTTCGTCCCGGACCCTTGTAATTTCCACTTCACTGCAAAGCGCAAACCGGAGCGCCCCCAGCTTTTGAACCGTGACATCCACCTGTTGCACCAGCTCGGATTGCAGGGAAAGCTCGGCGATCCGCTGAGCCAACCGCTCGATCAGCTTATACGGTTTAGACTCGCTCTCCGCCAAAATCGCTTTTTTCAATACGCTGTAATCAATGGTGTGGCGGAGATCATCACTCCGGCAGGCGCGCCGCAAGTCCGCGTGCAAGGTTACCGTAATCAATAGTTCCTGAGGCAGGCGTCGTTCAAAAGCAGTAACGCCCACCCGGCACCGTACCCGAAGATCACGAATTCGTATTTTATCCATGTGCGTTCGCCAGCACTTCCCTTACGACGCTTACTAACCGCGAAGGCGAATGAGGCTTGGCCAGGAATGGGAACCCCCGGTTTTGAATTGTCTGCCACCGCGAACGCTCATCGGTATATCCGCTGCTGATCAACACGGCCAGATCCGGGTTGCGCGCCAGGGCATTCTCAACTAATTCCACACCATTCCCATCCGGCAGCACCACATCACTGAACACCAGGTCAAAGTGGGCTCCCGGCTGAGTGAGGGCCGACTCACCCTCCGCGACCGTCCCCACCGCCACGACCTCATAGCCCGCTGCCACCAGCACCCGCGACGCCAGGACGCGCACTTCAGGTTCATCCTCAACCAATAAAATCCGCTCTCCTTTGCCCGGCGGGACAGAGGTGGGGGATTCCGCCGTCGCAGGCGTCCGCTCCCCTTCCCTCACCGGAAGATACAGCGTCATGGTCGAGCCCTTCCCCACCTGACTTTCCACCTGAACCCAGCCATTGTGCTGCTTGGCAATGCCATAGGCGACCGAAAGGCCAAGTCCGCTCCCATGCCCGATCCCCTTCGTGCTGAAAAACGGCTCAAAGACATGTTTCAACACCTCAGGCTCCATTCCCACCCCGGTATCAGCTACAGAAACGGCCACAAATTCACCCGGGCGCGCCCCCATCATCCCGGTCGCCTGGACCTCACTCACTTTCACCTGTCTGGCGGAAATGACCAGGTTCCCCCCCGAGGGCATGGCATCCCTTGCATTGACCACCAGATTCAGGAGCAGCTGTTCCAGCTGACTGGCATCGGCATAGATGGGCGGAAGGTGCGGGGCGCACTCGACGCTAAGATGAATGTCCCCGCCCACGAGATGCTCGATCAGGGAGCGAACATTTTCAATAACCACATTCATTTCCATCACCGTCGGCACCACCATCTGGCGCCGGCTGAACACCAGCAACTGCCGCGTCAACATGGCGGCACGCTGGGCGGCCTGATAGATATTCTCAATGCCCTCGGCCGAGGATTCAGACTTCGAGGTACTCCGCATGAGCACTTCCGAATAGCCCATAATCACTTGCAGGATATTATTAAAGTCATGAGCGACCCCGCCCGCCAACTGTCCGATCGCCTCCATTTTCTGGGACAGAATCACCTGATCCTGAAGGCGCTTCAACTCGCTGATATCCACCACACTCTCGATCAACTGGCGCCGGCCATTAATCACCACCTGCCGAACCGTCTTGAGAACGGGAATCTGGGTCCCATCCGCCCGGACCAGCACGCGTTCTGAATGATCAATCGACTGGCCGAGATCGGTAAGCGGGCACTGCCCCCTGGCCGCAGGACAGACAAATTTATGACAGACACTCCCCTCGATCTGATGTGCCGGCAACCCGACCATCTCCGCCAGTTCACGATTGACTTCGAGGATGACATGGCTTTCCGGATCTACAATCATGACCCCAGTCTGCACGGACTCGAGAATGACCCTTAGCCGGGCCTCGCTGGCACGGAGGGCTTCGTCCGCCCGGTCCCGGTCCCGCTGCACTCTGCGGTATTCGCGCCGGTCAGCCGCGTCCTTCATGGCGCGCTGCACCACCGGCACCAACCGCGTCAAGCGGTCCTTCAGGACATAATCCTGCGCCCCGGCCTTGACGGATTCAACCGCGCATTCCTCCCCGATAGCCCCCGACACGACAATAAAAGGAACGTCCCGCTTCCAGGTTTTGAACTCGGCGAGAGCATCCAGCCCGCTGAACCGGGGCATTTTATAATCCGCCAGGATGAGATCCCACTCCCAGTGCAAGAGTGCCCGCATGGACTCGAGGGTATCCACCCGCTCATAGACGAGCGTGTAGCCCGCCCGCCGCAGCTCCCGCACGATCATCTCGGCATCCTCCGCGGAATCCTCAACGATCAGAAGCCTCAATAACGGGGCAGGGTCCTGTTCATTTTTTATGTTCTCATCCGGCATGACTATTCCCTCAAATACCGCGATTTCGTCATCCGCTACTCAAACTGCGGCCTTACATTGCGACTATACAACTTGCGGCAAAAGAGTAAAGCAAAAGGCAACATGATAATCATTCCCCAAGGCCCCGTTATCGTCACGCACGGGCTTAACGGTACAGAGCGGTTTGAGGGCGATCGGTCAGGGTGTTATAATGCCGCATCGCCAGGAGCCACCATTGCGACAGGCTCGACTCAGGCATGCGCCACACCTGATCATGCAGGTCTGCCACCGCCTGGGCATTCATCAAAACAGCCATCTGCTCCCGGCGATTCAGCGCGGCGGGCCCCTTCGCCAGCAGGCGCACCTGGAGTTCATGCAGGTCACGGGTCACCCGGTGCCCCGCCGTGGGCTTATGCCGCAACAATGAACTGTGGGCCGCATTCAGATAGGGATCCAACACCACCTGCATGATTCCGTAATGAGGCGCCAACCAGTCCGGGGGATCCATCCGGTGCCGGATGGCTCTCAGGTTCTTATCCAGATGCCGGACCACCGCCGTGGGCTTGGTTTCAATGGGAATGGTGAAAAGCCGGAACTGACGCAGACGTTTACCCAATCCCGGCGCGCTTAACATCGCGGAAATCGGGATGGAAGCGATCAGCCCGAATGTCACCGGACTCAACCACCAGAAAAATACCGGACTAATCAAAAACGCAATCACTGCCCAGGTCACTCCGGTCACCGTATGCCCCATATGCGCCGAAATAATGGCCTCCCAGTCGATTCCCGTTCCCGCATCGCGCGACTGCGGATTCCATGGAACATCCCGCCCGCTGAGAATTTCCACCACAAACCGGGAATTGAACAACATCTGCACAGGCGCCATCAATGCGGACAGGGTATGCTCAATCAGGAACCCCAGTATGACCCGCCAAGTCCCGCCGAAGGTGGCGCGCCGTTCCCGGTTTGCAAGCACCAGAAGCACCGCCAGGATCTTCGGCAGGGTCAACATCGAGAGGGTTACCAAAAACATGATCAGTGCCAGTCGCCCGCCTCCAATATCAAGAAACGAGGAGAATCCCACATCGGAGTCAAACGTCAGCACCGTCCCCCCCGCCCAGAACATCCACGCGGAAACAGAGCCCAGAGCCAGGAAAATCAACCATAAGGGGGAGGCGACATAGGAGAGGATACCAAGGAAGAGGTGCAGGCGATTGATGGGGTGCAGTCCCTGGGCCGTAATCAACCAGGCGTGCTGAAGATTACCCCGGCACCACCGCCGGTCACGACAGGCGTGATCCAGAGGCGTGGGGGGCAGGTTCTCAAAGCTCCCGCCCACCTCGTAATTCATCCACACCTCATAGTTGGCCCGGCGCATCAGCGCGGCCTCCACATAATCGTGACTCATGAACCGGGTATTAGCACCCGCCGTCAACGTGGGAAGCGCGCAATGCTCCATAAACGGAGCGACCCGGATAATGGCATTATGCCCCCAGAAATTACCGCAGCCGGCCTGCCAGTAATTCAGCCCGGCCTGGAAAATCGGCCCATACAGGGTGCCCGCAAACTGCATCAGCCGGGCAAAGAACGTCCGCCCCTGTATCGGCGCAGGAACTGTCTGGATGATGCCCGTCTGGGGATTGACTTCCATCAATTGCACCAGCCTGACCAGGGTCTTGGCCTCCATGAGGCTGTCCGCATCCAGCACGACCATATACCGGTATTTCCGGCCCCAGCGCCTCAAAAAGTCACTGATATTGCCGCTTTTCCGGTTCAAGCCCAGCCGGCGCTTGCGATAGAAAATACGCCCGAATCCATTGACCTGCTTGCACAAGTCAATCCAGGCCACTTCCTCCTCAATCCATTTGTTGGGATTATTCGAGTCGCTCAGAATAAAAATATCAAAGCGACTGATATAGCCGGAACGGACCAGATCGAGATAGATGGTCCGCAGGCCCTCATAAACCCGGCTGACATCCTCGTTGAAGATGGGAATCGCAATCGCAGTGGCAGGCATCTCGGCCAAACTGGGCATGGCCTCGGGAACCGTCCGGGAAATACTGAAGGGGTCTTTTTTCCGCAACAGGATGAAAAACCCGCACACGGCCTGAACGAACCCCAGCGTCACCATCCCGAACAGGGGCACAAAGAAAAACAGAACCGCCATCTCGATCCCGCTCAGGCCGCCCCGCCAAAGGATATCCGCCATGACCCAGGTTGCCACCCCGGTCAGCACCACCACGGTCGTGAAAAAAAAAGCCTGTCGCAGGCCGGACCGGCGCAATTTAGAAACAGGCATGGAAGGGGAATCGCTCTTCATATCGTTTAACTCCGTGTATACCAGAAAAGCACGACCAGAAGAACGGCAAAAAGGGTCCACACAAACAACGTCCGCAATATGGGAAGCCGGTCAAAGGTATCCATGGCCGAACCTGCCCAGCCCTGGATCAGGCCGCGGTCCATCGACCGCGGCACCATGCTGCTGACCTCCAATTCAGGCCCCGTCTTCACCAGTCGCGCATGCAGGGTGTCGGCAAACCCCGGCGGCTCCTGCTGGGGATTCAGGAACGCATTGGGCCACCGCATCGGGGCATCGCACAGGTAGAGCGACAGGAATCCCTCGGCCATCGTATAGGGCCGTTCATGTTCCCGGGGCGGCAGCAGGCCCGCCATCCAGCGGTCAATCAAATCACGGGCCTCATCAATAGCCAGCGTGGCGAGGGGGACATCGGCCTGGCTCTCCCGGCGAGCCAGGGCGCGCTGCAAAATGAGGGCCGTCAGGCGCGCCCGGTGCAATCGACTGGCAACCCGGCAAGCCCGCAGATAATTTTCAACCTTACCAAACGCCTCATCCCACGCCGCTCCATCTTCCGGATTCCAAGCGGGCAGGGTTATGGCATCCAGCGATAACTCCATGTCTCGGTGCAAGGGGCCCCATCCTTTCGAATCAATGCGCGAAGTTCCACAGACCCTGAAGGCGTATCGGGGGTCACATCAAACGCCACCCGCCACGTCCTCTGAAACGGATTGAATTCATCGGAAATACCCGACAGCTTCCCGCCATCCGCCTGGACCACCACTTCCGGTTTCAGCGTCGCCCCCTCCCGCGCCAGCGTCGGCCATGAAAAATCGAGTACAAACTTGCGCGCATTGGACTGGGCTAACGTATTCCCTGACCGCATGGCCACCAGCCGCCCGGTAGCGGGAAGACTCGGGTTGTCCTCATACCAGATCAGATCGTACGCAAACTCAGCTGACTCCCCGGGCTTCAGCGCCTTTTCGGGCTGCCAATAGGCCACGATATTATCATGGAATTCATTCCAAGTCCCGATTTCCACCAGTCGCACGGCCCCCGGACCCCATGCCCCGACCGGCCGCACCCACGCCGAAGGGCGCCGGTGATACATGGTCTCAAGGTCCGCGTAGCAGGCAAAATCCCGTTCGCGCTGAATCAGCCCAAACCCTTTGGGATCCTTGTCCATAAAGGCACTCAATCGCAACGGACCGGTATTCTCCAAAGCCCGCCAGATCCACTCTTTATTCCCGTTGTAAATCAGAAGCCCATCGGAATCATGAACTTCCGGTCTGAAATCATCAAACCGCCGGACATTGTTTTTGCCGAACCAATACATACTCGTCAACGGCGCAATCCCGTAGTTCGTCAGATCCGTGCGCGCAAACAAGGCGATACGCATATGCATCACCGTTTCAACGCCCGGCTCAACCAGGAAGGATACGGCACCGGCCACACTGGGTCCATCCAGCAGGGCGTACATTTGAATCGTGGATCCCTCCCGATCGGGACGCACCACCCAAAAATCCTGAAAACGGGGAAACTCCTCCGGCTTGTCGGCCGCGCAATTCACCGTCACCGCCCGCGCGGAAAGACCGTAGATCAACCCCTTGGGCAGGGCGCGGAAATAGGAGGCCCCCTGGAATACCAACAATTCGTCCAGATATTCGGTTGTGTTCAGCGGATAATGCACCCGGAACCCGGAATATTTAATGCCCCGCAGGTCGAACCAGCTTAAATCATTCTTGCCGTAATCGAACAAATCCCGATCAAACGGAAAATCCTTGACCGTCTCCCCGTCGACCAGATGCATATCGATCTGATCCTTTTGCCCGCCTCCCGGGTGAAAAAATTGGAGCTGAAAGGGCAGGTGCTCCCTCCGCCAAACCGATTCCCGTACGTTGAACCGAATGTCACGCGTCTGATCGTACGAGAGGGTCTCAAGGGTTTTGGAAAGCGGGACGCGCGTATCTTTATAAGGCGCCAACGCGAGATCCCTCGCCATTTCCTTGATACGTTCAAACGTCGGAGCGGGACCACGCGTAGCGGCCTGGACCGGCAACGAACCCATAAACAAAAAGGCCATCGCGGCCCCGCAGTAGATAAGTTTAAGATTCATAAGGATATCAAATCAATACAGTTTATGACCCTTTCTCGTAACGCCCACTCAAACTGCTCAATGATTACCCGACAAACCATTGCCCTGCAAGGTAAAAGGCAGCACACATCATCCCTCCCTGACCACAGGCGGCAATCTCCTGTTGGCGATCAGGCGGCGATTTGCTACTTTGCTGGCCTTGGTGCCATGTGAAACCCAGTTCATCAAAAAACCGCAAAGACGCTCAGGATCCACTGCAATTGGACTTTCTGGCACGCGTTAACCCACCCCCTCCCCCTATGAAACCTATCGAACCCAGTCCGGACGGCACCCCGCCGTTACCCTTCCTGACCTCCGCTCCAGAACCTGCGGATGATGTCTTTGAGGCCGATCCCTTTTTCAATCCCCCTGACTCACCCTCCCCCGGGACTGATGAGCTGGTATCTGACGAAATCCCTTTTGACCCCGATCCGCCTCTTGTTCACGCCCCGGCCGTCACAACGACCGCTGAAGAGCGTCTTCTGGAAACCATTGTGAGCCCATCCGATGCTACGGATGACCCTCGCGTCCAGGACGTTACGACCGAACAGGAGACGCTGGCACGACAGGAGCTGGACCGCGCCAGCCAGGCATTGCGCCAGGCCGAAACCGTGCGCGCACAGATCCAACAGGAACTCCGCGCGGTTAAAACCCGTTGCGCCGCGCTTGAGGCCGAACTGACCGGAGCACGGACGGCCCTGAACGAGGCCCATCAGGCGCGCACCGAAACCGAGGCGCGGTTTGAGCAGGCCGAGAAGCAGTGGACGGAAAAACTCAGCCAGCTCCGCCATATGCTTGACGAGGTCGAGGACGCCCGCGATGACGTCTTTCAAAAACGGGTTCCAAAACTCCTGTTCATCGGAACACTCATTGCCGGAATCATCGCCACCCTTTTTGCCTACCTGATCGGAGCGGGCCAATCCTCGCCGCCCCCCGCCCCAACGGCTGAGTCCCTCCCTGCACCAGCCGCGATGGCCCCGATCCCCCGCCCCGTAGAGAACGTAACCGCCCCTCTTGAGCCGGCCAGCCTTACCCCCGCGCCTGCACCTGTCCTGATGCCGGAGCCCCCCGCCAACCCGACCCCGCCGCCCGCTCCCCTCCTCAAGGTTCCGACCATTGAAGCAACGCCTCCCGCGACTCCCCCTCGTCCGAAGCCAGCCGGCCGCGCCCCCGGCAAAACAGTCGCCTGGCCGGCCCTTTCAGGAAGTCACTGGGACACTATGTCATCCGCCAAGGAGCTGAAAGTGGTTTTCCACTACGGGATTTTCACACGTGGCACCGAACTCTCGAGCACGGCACGACAGGATCTCAACACCATCGCCGCCTCGCTCAAAGGCCAACCCTTCAAGGTCGAAGTCGAGGGGCACACCGACTCCACGCATGTCGCCAAAGCCAAGGGGAACGGAAAGGATAACCAGGCCATCGGCCTGGCGCGAGCGAAAGCGGCCGCCCGATATCTGATCGATTCGTGCGGACTCCCCGCTTCAATGGTATCCACATCCTCGGCGGGTGAAACCCACCCCCCCTACCCGAACACATCGGAAGCCAACCAGCAGAAAAACCGCACGGTTGTTCTCAAAATTTCAGCGCGTTGAAACCATCAGGGCGGGGGCCGGTGAGCGGCCCGCCTTTACTGCTTCAGGCGCTCAATAACCTTGAGTGAGTCGCCGACAAATTCCAGTTTCAGCACGGGATAGTCCTCAAACCCGCTCCGGCTCACCCACATCGTGTCATAGGAGTGATAAGGGCGTCCGGCGCGATCCCGGTACCAATACCCCGCATTCGAGGGCTCATAGCGGCTGACATAGCGCGAATTCACATAGGTCCAGATTTCGGTTTCACCGACTTCGGAAGTCCGGACATTCACCTGCCGGGGCAGGCCGAGGGCCAGCCGGACCATATCCCGGCTGAACCCGATCGCGACCTCACCCTTTTTAACCTTCGCCTGAACTTCCGGAGCGAGGGTCGCAAACAACCGGGGGTCTTTTTTAATGCGACTGTCGGGCGTACTGACACACCCCGCCGCGCACGCCAACAGGCCCAATACGGCCAAGATGCTGATGTTAGATTTCATATTGGAAGTGGCGGTTTTCACGGCGCATCGAGTTCTCCCGTGAACACGTAGACGGCGGGCCCCAGCAACGTTACACCCTGGGCGCCATCCCCGGTCAGGACAAAATTCACCTCCAGCACATCCCCCCCCGCGCAGGTGATCTTGACGGGCGGCTTGACCCATCCCATCCGCCCGGCAATCAAGCCAGACGCAACCATACCGGTCCCACAGGCCAGGGTTTCCGCCTCCACCCCGCGCTCATACGTCCGGACTCGCAACGAAGAGGGGCCCGTGACGTGGATAAAATTCGCATTAGTCCCCTTGGGCGCAAAATCCTTGTGATACCGGACGGACGCTCCGGTTTTGGCCACATCTTCCCGGTCCAAATCCTCCAGCGGCATGACCACATGGGGCACCCCGCTATTCACAAAGCCATAAGGACGTTTCACCCCGTCCAGTTCAAGCATCTGATTCAGGCGCCACTCCTTTGGCGTGGTCATCCCCAGGCGAACCTGATCCCCCACCATTTCGGCAGCGATAATCCCGGCGCCCGTTTCGAATCTCATGGTGGCCGGCGCCACCTTGAGATCATAGGCCAGGCGGGCCACGCACCTCGCCCCATTGCCGCACATATCCACTTCACTTCCATCGGGATTGAAAAACCGCATCGTGAAGTCGGCTTTCGTGGAGGGCTGAATCAAAATCACGCCCTCACAGCCCACCCCGGTCCGCCGCTGCCCGATCGATGACAACCAGAACCGGTCTGCGACCGGGGCCGTTAGCTTCCGGTCATCGATGAGGACAAAGTCATTTCCAGCTCCATGCATTTTCCAAAACGGGATTTTCATTATTATGCTCCTTTGCTTTCCACACACGCATGATATCCGCCAGTATTCTGGTGGACTCCTTCAGTACCAGATCCTTCTCCAGTGTCCCGGCCGGCGTTCCGTCCCCATCGGACTCATTCTCCCCCATGGCCTCATCCTGAGCCTTGTCCAGCACCTTCTCTTCACGGGCCAGCGTAATCCGGTCCTTCAGGTTCAATGAAATCCCTGAGATCGTCTGATGCGCCTTGACGCGCTCAATCACTTCATGCTGCGCCGCAAAACGCGGATCCTTCGCACGACGCGCCTCTGAAGCCGCTCTCAGCTGGGGAAGCACTGTCGAAAGATCCGTCACCGGACTGTAGCGCGCCATGCTGATCACGGTCCAGGGAATCGCATGAGGCAAGAACTCCTCCCCCACATCCAACACATCCAACACGGACGGAATGTGGATATCCGGCACCACCCCCTTCAACTGGGTGGATCCCCCCGCCACCCGGTAAAAGGAATGAGTGGTCACCTTGATCGAGCCGAGCGCGGATTTGCGTTCATCCAGCGGTTGCCACGACTGAACCGTTCCCTTCCCGTGGGTCTTCGAATCGCCCACAATAACGGCCCGCCCATAATCCTGCAGTGCGGCCGCCAGAATTTCGGAAGCCGAAGCGCTTCGCCGGTTCACCAGCACCACCAGCGGTCCACGGTAGAGGACATCCGGGTCCGGGTCCTGAAGCACCTGCACCCCCCGGCTTTCCCGTACCTGAACCACCGGCCCGGAGGTAAAGAACAACCCCGTCATCTCCACAGCCTCGGCCAGCGAACCCCCACCGTTATTCCGCAGATCCAATATGATGCCATCCACGTTCCGGGCTTTCATATCAGTAATGATACGCGCCACATCCCGGGTCGAACTCTTGAATTCACTGCCGCCGTTAATCCGGTTCTTCATGTCTGCGTAAAATACCGGCAACCGGATCACCCCCACCTGATTGGTCGACCCGCTGTCGTCCAGGACGGCAAGCGTCTCACCCTTGGCCTCCTGATCTTCCAGCTTCACCTCATCACGGACCAGGGTAATCTTGGACGTCCGGGCCCCGGTAATGTCGGAGGCCGGAATAACGGTCAGGGTCACTTTACTTCCCTTCTTGCCCCGGATGATCCCCACCGCCTTGTACAGGGGCCAGTGCAGAATATCCACACTCTCGCCCTTGTCCTGGGCGACACTGATGATTTTATCACCCGGCTTGAGGCGGCCATCCCGGGCCGCTGGGCCGCCGGGGATGATTTTCTCGATCTTGGCCGCCCCATCCTCACTCTGCAGCAAGGCGCCAATCCCGCCCAGCGACAATTTCATCCCGATTTCAAAGTCATCACTGGAGCTGGGCGTCATGTACTCGGAATGCGGATCATACGCCTGGGCGAACGACGTGAAGTACCGCTGCAACACAAACTCCGCATCACTGTCCTCCAGCACCATGAGAAACTGCTTATAGCGTTTCCGGAAAAACACCTCAGGGCTCAACTGGGCATCGGCATCGGATGCACGTCCCAGCGCCGTCCCGTTCGTGGACGCCGTCCCGCTCTTTGCCGCCGCCGCGTCCGCCCGGGTCACGGCATTGGTCTTCTCGTTCTCGGCCAGCTCTTTGGCCACCAACCGCGCCACATACTCATTCTTGACCTTTTTGCGCCAGAGCTCATCCCATGCCGCTTCATCCGCCGGCCAGGGGACATCCTTGCGCTTCCAGGTGAAGGTTTCTTCCGTGGTGCAATCAAACCCCTTGCCGATTAGCAGGTCGGCATATTCGACCCGGTTACGGACCCGCTCCTTGAACCGCTCAAAAATCCTGAACGCCAGCGAGACATCACCCTGGTGCAGGCGTTCAACCTGTAGCGGCGCTTCATGCATGAACGCCTCGACGTCGGAGGCCAGGAAAAAGGTGCGGTCATAATCCAGCATCGCCAGATAAAGTGCCATGGCATTGGTGGCAATCCCCTCATCCAGGGACTGATGCGACAAATGCAGCTGCGGCATCACCTTTTCAAAACATTTCGCCACTTCCGCCGCCTGGACGTCCGGATCCATGGGCTTCGAAGCCGCACACGCCGGCATCGCATACCACCACCCCGCCAGGATCATCAGGCCGAGCATGATCGCGCCCCCCACTACTGCAACACCGCGTTTCATCGTCATAGTACTCCCGCCTCCTTCACATCCACCACACATCCGTCTTTCATGCGAATCACCCGGTCACACCGCTTCGCAACGTCATCATTATGGGTCACCAGGATCAGAGTATGCCGCCGCTCCTTCGTGATTGAAAACAAACATTTTAAAATCGCCTCACCGGTGACGCTGTCCAAGTTCCCGGTGGGTTCATCGGCCAGCACCAGTTCCGGCTCATTCATCAGCGCCCGGGCCAGCGCCACCCGCTGTTGCTCGCCCCCCGACAATTCCAGCGGCGTATGCCCCAGCCGATCGGACAATCCCACCGTCCCCAGCAATGACTCGGCCCGCTGCCGGTGCACCGCACTCGCACGCCGCCTGCTCCAGAGCGCCATGGTGGGCAGCAGGACATTCTCCAACACATCCAGTTCCGGCAGCAAATGGTAGGACTGAAACACAAACCCGATATGACGCGCACGGATCAGGGTCCGCTCCCGCGGCGTCAGCCGGTACAGCTCCTGACCCTTAAACCAGATCGCCCCCTCCGTCGGCTGATCCAATCCACCCAAGGCATGTAGCAAGGTACTTTTGCCTGCGCCGCTCGGGCCGATGATGGCCACCGTTTCCCCGGGACAGACCGCCACCGAGACGTTTCTCAACACGGTCAAGGGGCGCCCCCCCATCAGGTAGGTCTTGGTAACCGCCTCTGCTCTGACGATGGACGGGTCATTCATGCCGTAAGGCCTCCACGGGATCCAGCCGGGCGGCACGCCACGCCGGAATCAGGCCCGCCAATGTACAGATCACCACCACCGACCCGGCCACCACAATAACATCCAGCGGTGCCGTCCGCGACGGGATCTCGCTCAGCCGGTACAACTCCTTGGGGAACAATTCCAGATGAAAGGTATCTGACAGCCACCGGAGCAAATCATTGCGGTAATGCAGCACCAGTAAGGCGGTGCCCACCCCGGACAGGGTTCCCACCATACCCTCGATCCATCCCTGCCAGAAGAAGATCCGCATAATGCTGCCCGAGGGAAACCCGATCGCCTTGAGCAGGCCGATCTCACGGGTTTTCTGCACCGTCACGGTGATCAGGGTGTTGGTGATCCCGAAGGCGGCGACAATGGTGATGAAGATCAGCAGAAAGAACATCATGTTTTTCTCGACCCTGAGCGCGCTGAAGATCTGGCGATTCTGCTCCATCCAGGTCGTGATATAATACTCGCCGCCCAACTGGGCACGAATGAGTCGCGCGACCTCCTGGATCCGATAGGGATCTTTGGCCATCAACCGGATGGAGCCAACCCCGTTCTCGAACCCGAACAGCGTCCGGGCCTTTCCGGTTGAACAAAACATGAACCCGGAATCATACTCCCACATACCGATCTCGAAAATGCCGGACACACGGAACTCTTCGGGCAGGGTAATCTCATCCTTGTTCACGAAACTGGCGGGGGAATTGATCAGCAATTTATCACCCACCCCCACCCCGATGCGCCGGGCCAGGTCTGCCCCGATCACCACGTCCTGCCCCTTCACACTAAAGATCCCCTGCTTCACACTCGCAGGGATCTGACTGACCGCCCCCTCCCGCGCCGGGTCAATCCCCCGCAAAAAGGGGGTATAAATATTCCGGCCATGCTGGACCACCACCTGACCTTCAGTAGAGGGGGCCACCCCCGCCACGCCCTCCAGCCGCGCCAGCTGATTCATCACCTCTTCTTCTTCCGTCACCCCCCCGGGGGCCGTCACCGTCAGATGGGCGTTAAACCCGAGGATTTTCTCGCGCCACATGTCATCAAACCCGGTCATGACCGACAGGACGATGATCAGAACGGCAACACCGAGCAACACGCCCAGCACCGAAATGATCGTGACCACCGAGAAATAGGTCCGCTTCGGCTTGAGGTACTTCAGCGCAAGAAATAGGGAAAAGGGCATCATATCCGGATTTCAAATCTCATATTTCAGATTTCAGATCTTCGCGCGGTTTTAACTGAGGGAACAAGATCACGTCGCGAATCGCCTCACTCCCGGTGAGCGTCATCACCAGGCGGTCAATCCCGATCCCCATTCCCCCGGCCGGAGGCATCCCATGCTCCAGTGCCGCCAGGAAATCCTCATCCACTTTCTGGGCATCTTCCCCGGCCTGCGCTTCGAAACGCCGGCGCTGTTCAAGCGGGTCATTCAGCTCCGAGTACCCCGGCGCAATCTCCTTGCCCCCGATCACCAGCTCAAACACATCCACCACCGAAGGATCATCCGCACACCGTTTGGCCAGCGGCACCAGCTCAACCGGAAGGCGGGTGACAAAGGTCGGGTTCTGCAACGTTTTCTCGATCAACTTGGAGTAGACTTCCTGGGTGATCTCATCGGTGCCCCAAGCCGGATCCACATACAAAGCAAGCGCTTCGGCCTTAAGCCGCATAGCCTGCCGGTCCAGCGAGAACCACTCCGCACCCATCCGCTCCATGACCAGATCCCGGTACGCCACCTCGCGCCAGGGCCGTGTAAGATCGATCGGCGACTCGGCACTCCCCACCATCAGGGAGCCCATCACCGTCCGGGCAACCTCTGTAATGAGCTCCTCGACCAGTTCCTTCATGCCACGCATATCGGAATAGGCCTCATAGACCTCCATCATCGTAAACTCCGGATTGTGGGTCCGGGACAGGCCTTCATTCCGGAAGTTTCGATTCAGCTCAAAGACCTTGTCAAAGCCGCCCACCAGCAACCGCTTGAGATACAATTCCGGGGCAATCCTCAGATACATCCGGCAATCCAGGGCCTCATAGTGAGTGGTGAACGGCCGGGCCGTGGCCCCGCCGGGCTGGGACTGCATCATGGGTGTTTCCACCTCCTGAAATTGACGCGCACAAAGCTGGTTCCGGATTTCACGGACAATCTGAATCCGCTTGTTGAACACGTCACGGACCCCGGGATTCGCAATCAGATCCAGATACCGTTGACGGTACCGCTGGTCTGTATCCTTCAACCCATGCCACTTTTCAGGCAACGGCAGCAAGGCCTTGGACAACATGGTCCACTTCGCAATCTTCAGGGTCGGCTCGCCGGTCCGGGTGGTGAACAGGGTGCCTTCCACCCCCACATGATCACCGAGGTCAAGTAGCTTGAAGGCCTCAAAGGCCTCGTCGCCGAGGGTGTTTTTCTGGGCGTAGATCTGAAAGCGATCGGAACCGTCACGAAGATCGGCAAAAATGCTTTTCCCCATGTCACGCCAGGTCGTGATGCGGCCGGCCAATGAAACCGGCCGGTTCTCCTCGAAGCCCGCGCGGACTTCAGCCAGCCGCCCGGTCCGTTTGAACGCACCCCCGAAGGGCGAAATCCCCTTGCCGGCCAAGGCTCCCATATTTGACTTACGCTGCTCCACAAATTCATTATCAACATGTTCCGCCATGACTATCACTCCCTGTTTTCCGTCTTCTCGCCCGCTTTGGGGCCATTTTTTTCCTTCATCATAGGCGGCATCGGCAACTCGGCTGCCTCCTCCTCGCCCCCCTCAAACAGTGACTCCGCCTTGCGCGCTCCGGGGGGCGGAACAAACTCAAAGGTGTCAGCGGGAAGGATCCCATCCACCACCCAGCCGGAGAACCGGTTGAACACCAGCATTTTCATGCCTTTCGGCGGTGCCATGTCCCCGGTCATCCCGGAAAAACTTTTCGCCATATCACTCACCACCTGCACCACCACCGGCTTGGGTCCGGAAGTTACCCACAAATCCCAGTCAAACTGGTCCTGCACGAACCTGACATGCTCACAGTCCATCCCCTCGATCCGCTCTTTCCCGACATAGGTGGCAGAGCCCACTCCCTCCATGATGGCCGCATAGATATCATTCACCAGCAGGTTGTCGACAAACAGCATATTGCCGGCCATCGGACCGACCCCTTCGGCCAACTGTTCGACCTGTTTCGGGGCCTCCCGTTCCTCAAAACGGTTCAGACTCAACGCATAAATATACAGCTTTTTCCCATTGCACACGACGGTATTACCGGTCATCCCCTTGACATAGCGCAAGGCCAGACGATTGGGTTTTTCGGCAGCGAGCTCATAGACTGCGGAGATTTCCTGCTTCATCCCCTCCATCTCCGTATTCACCTGCAATGCCACCGTGCATTTGAATGATTTGGCCGACTGCAAATAGGCCGCCATCCCCATCAACACTTTCCCCACCTGAGGATCCGGAGCAATGGCCGGAACCCCCGCAACCACAGCCGGCGCCGCCGTGGCCACCAGACTGACTGGGGCCGGATTGGTTACGGGAACGGAAGGAAGAATCACGACGGGTACAGGGGAATTGGATTCCGCCGCCGCACCCACCGCTACCATCGCCACCATAGACATCCAAACTAAACTTCTATTTCTCATATTGTTCCCTCCTCTTTCCCCTGCAAAAAAGGCAATTGAATGGCCTCAGGGCTTTCGACAAAATCTTTCAGACACATATGTAATCCCCCGGCCGGCATGGGAATATATTTCCCGACGGCCGTCGCCAGCACCGTTTGCCGGTCATCCACAATCCGGCCTTCGGTCTCCACCAGGCGTGACTTCGCCCTGACGATCCACCCCTCCACGCGGATGGACTGCCCCGCCTGAATCGGCTGCTGCAATCGCACGGTCAGTTCGGCGGCCACACACGCGCGCTTAAAGGCCAGAATGGCGGCCCAGGTCATCACTTCATCCAACAGGGTCATCGAGATGCCCCCATGCACCAGGTGGCGATATCCCAGATCCGCCTGACGGGTCACATGGGTCAGCACCACCCGCTCCCCCTCCACGCGGGAGCGCCCCTTCAAGCCATGCGGGTTATCCTCCCCGCAAACGAAACACGTTTTGGTCCAGGGCAGGATGCCCTCCGTATACTCCCAGTGTTTCATAACTCAAAACAACTCCGCAAACTTGACCACGCCCATTGACGCCAACACCCGGCCAGCCCCCCGGCGCTGGAGCGCGTTGAACAACTCAACCTGCCGGTTGTACAGCCCTTTCAGCAACTCAATCCGCATCTCCTGGACTTTGACCCGGTCACGCAATGACGAGAGCATCTCCAGTTCATCGACCGGAGCGCCGGTATCAAGCTGGACGAATACCCGGCTGATCGCAGCTGATAGCCGGCCCTCCGCCTGCGAACACTCCGGGACCCCTTCCACATTCGCCGCCAGATCACAGGCATTTCCCAGCACATCCAGAACCGAGGCAACACGGGTCGGAACTGCCGCGACAATATACGGGATCATCTCCCGCCGCTCCAGCAGGGCCTCCCGTAATTCCAGCCAGGCCTCCTGTATTTGACCGCGGGCATACCGCAACAGCTGAAAGCCCTGGGCGACCCACAACAGGCCTCCCAGAAGCATCATCGTCATCAGTATCAGCAAAACAGGTTGCAGCATCATTCGTCCTGACCGTTACTTCAAAAGCACATCGCCCTTGATCTCAAATCCCTTCGGCAACCGCGCCGCCAGCGTTTCCGCATCATGGGCATAAACCGGATCCACCTCCAGCTTCACCGCCACCCGCCCTGCCGCATCACGCGGCACCTTGACCCCGCACCGGGCAAACCAGCCTGCAAACTTTTCAATCATGGCCGCCCGGGAGGATGCAGGGGAATCATTCCCTTCCGCATTTTTCACAGGGGCAAACTCATCCTGTCTCAAAAACTCCAGAATGAGCGATTCCTTCGCATCGGGAAGCGCATCAAAAATGAACTTTTCGAACTTGCAGGCATTCGGCTTCTCCGGCTTGATGGTCACCCCCTTCTCGTCACAGAAGGCCACTTTCTTGAACGCCTGGTGCAAGGGCAGCCCGGCTGATGTCTCGCGCACCAGGAAATCCAACGAGAAAATATGGATGGCCACACTGCCGAATTTCAGCACCAGTTCGCCGTCGGACTGCCGCGCATTTTTCTGTTCCTCGGTCAGCTCGATATATTCAACCACCGAACAGCGGCCATCGCGGATCACGGTGACCCCAAGGCCTTCACCGGCGTCGCGTTTGGCGCAGACCTTAAGGGACATGTCCGCTTTGCGCTGAAGATGCAAGCCGACAAACACCGGATCGGCAATATCCACCAGCGGGTTATCCACCTGGAAATAGTAGAGCGTGGTCAGCTTGCGGGCCTTCATATCGGCCAGCATGCCCCGCCGCTCCAACGCCGCCATGATGCCGCCATGCCCATCCGGTGCGGCAAACAGTTTATCAGGCGCTTCCAGGATGATCCGGCCGTCCGGCAGGAACGCCGGGAGTGTCCCCTGGATAAAGAACTTCACCCGCTCCGCGCTTAACCCGAAATACCGGTTCGATTCAAAAAAGGCGCGGGTATCCGCATCATTCCCCTCACTCGTCATGATGTAAAAGGGGATCCGGGCCTTATAATGCTGCTCCAGGGCGAGAATTTTACGGGCATGGATCTCAAACAACGACGCCTGCGTGATTGGCGCCAGACGGTAGGTGCCTTTCGGGCCATCGTATCCCAGCCGGGTCCCCTGCCCGCCCGCCACCAGAATCACCCCCACCTGACCGGCTTTCAAGGCCGCCTCGCCCACCGCACGGGGCGCCGCCACCTGATTGGGCGCGAGCGATACCACGGGAGCAGGCTTCACGGCACCTGTCGCCACGGCCGATTCTCCTCCTGCCTTCAATAGCGCCTGAATGCGGGCGATGGTTTTAAAATCCAGGGCTTCAATCTGTCCCAATAAGGAGGCCTGCTGCGTTGCCGTCAAGCACTCCCAGAACTTCAACACATGCTCCTGCCCGTACTGTTCCAACACCCGCTTTGCGTCTTGATAGGTCATGTCTGCTCCTCGTTCCTGTTCCTGCCTTATTTCTGACGGACACGTCGACTGATCTGCCGGAGTTCATCCTGTTCCGCCGGGCTCAACCCCGCAGGGTGCCCCAGCAGATTTTCCGTCAGCTCCGCCGCCTTCCCAGAATCGCCTTTTTTATCATACAGCACCGCCATATGAAACTGAACGGAGGTGGATTCCGGCTCCAGCGACAGTGCTTTCTGGAACGCCTCGCCTGCGTCGGCCCATTTGCCCCGTTTCATCAGAATCATCCCGAGTGTGTCCCAGCCGACTCCCATTTTATCATTCGTTTTCAATACGGAACGAATCAGCGGCTCAGCCTCATCCAACTGGCCCTTCTCCTGCAGAACCCAAGCGAGGTCATTCATCACGGATGGATCCTTTGAGCGGGCCAGGCTTTTCCGGAGTGAGTTTTCCGCCTGGGTATACTCCTTGCGCTCCAGCTGCATGGAGGCCAGGACCTGATTGGCAAAGGGATGGCCGGGATCCAGCAATAACAAGGAACGGATATGTCCGCCTGCCCAGTCGCGCCGCCCTTCCTGAACATCCAGCCGCAACAGCAGATCCAGCAGGAGCGGGGTGCCGGGCCGCATCACCAGCGCCTGATCCAGATAAGTCCGGGCCTCAACGGGCCTTGCCCTGCGCAAGGCAATCTGGGCCAGCACCACCGTGGTGATGAAATCCTGCCCCTTCGCCCGGGTCAGCTTCCGCTCGCATTCGTCCAGCCCCTTCTCGTCGTTTTCCATCATAAAGACCCCGGCCAGCAGGGCCCAGGCGGAAGTCATGCCGGGACTCACATCCACCAGCTCCTGCAAAATAACCCGGGCTTTTCCTGGCTCGCCGGACGCCAGATGCATGACGGCATATTCCATTGCAATCCGCTCCCTGGGCACCCCCGCCTTTTGAGCCCGATCCAACAGTATCCCGGCCTCATCAAACTGGTTCTTGCGGGCGGCCAACCGCGCCAATGACAGCAGAACGCTGGTATTCCCGGGTTCTTTCTCGAACAGTTGCCGCAAAATCTCCTCACCCGCCGCCGACTGGTCCTGAGCCAGATAGGCCATCGCCAAGCCCTGACTCAACTGATCCTTCCGGTCCGGCGCCAGCTCAATGGCCCGCTTATAGCCAGCCACCGCCATACCGGGTTGCCCGGAAAACGCCCAGCTCATCCCGAGGTTGGCGTAGGCTTCAGGCATGCGGACATATCCATACACGCGCGAGAGCGACCAGATCTGGAACTTCTGTTTAATCGTCTTCAGGAACTCCTTGAATTCCTGCCTGACCGCGTCCGCATCTGCGGCCGCATAGCCCCGATCCAGCATAGTCATCTGATTCAGGAGCGCACTGATGTTCCCGGCATCCAGCGCCCGCGCCTTGACATAGGACTCGTACGCCTGCTTACGCTGGCCGGCGTCTTCCATCAGCACCCCCAAATTATTGGCCACCATGCTGAGATGCCGCATTACATTTGCCGCCGGATAGGCCAGCAGGGAATCTTTTTTGGCAAGTGCGGCCAGTTCTCCAATAAACGGCTGGCCCCAAAACTCCTGATGCCGCTTCCAAAGCGCCTCCACATCGACCTCCGACAGGGCGCGTACCCCGGTGAAATGGACGCAGTCCGGCACCGGTTGCAGGGCGGCGGAGACCCATAAATCGGGGAAACTCATGAAAGAGACCTGCCGGGAAAAATTAGTATCCGCGTCCATCCACTCCCGGATGAAGGCCAGTCCGTCCACTTCCGCCAGACTCTTCATTCGCACATTTTCGAATGAGCGGGCGATCTGCTTCATGTACAGCGCGCTGTTTCCCTGCTGGAGATTCAGCAGGTGCAGGGGAATGCCCTGCTCCCTGGCCGCCAGTTCGATATTGCTATCCATCATTCCATCCGTCACCAGCCAGGTCCGCCCGGCCATCGCCTGCGCCACCGCCCCGGCATACTGGTTCAGTGCGCCGGCCGGACGGGCATCCGCGGCGGAAAAATTGAGCCCTGCCGCGACGATCGCCGCCGCCAGAAGCAAACCGCCCGGGAGACTGCCCCCATATTCACGAAACCATAACTTACCGCGCTCGTCCTCCTCGGCATTCTGGAAAAACAGGTGAGGGAACAGACTCCAATACGCGGTCAGGTACCCGTAGCAAAAGGCCAGCAAGACATAAGGCGTCACCAGCACACGCCAGGGCCCCAAAATACGCCAGGGCGAGAAAGGGGCATTGAACGCGACCGCCAGCACCACGGCCGTAAGACTCAGGTGCAGACAGTACAGCCCCCAGTCCCGCTCCTCGTTCAACCCGCGCCGCGCCACCACCAGCACCGCCAGCCAGGGCACAATGCCGACAATAATCACCAGCAGCCAGCCGATTTGAGGCAAACTGGAGACAATCAGGTGATATTGGTTTTTTACAACAAAAGAGAGGGCCACCCAAAAGCCATGCCCTTGATTCAACTCAAACGCATTACTGCCCTCCAGACGCCAGGCGGCGGGGACATACAGCAACAGTCCGAGCAGCAGGCAACCGCCGATGGGAAGCACACGGCCCCAGCGGAGATCCCCATTCATCCAGAGGGAGAGCATCACCGCGGCCAGCACCAGCGGGGCAAACACAATCAGGGTTGTAAACTCTATCGCAAAGGCCCCATATAAAACGGCCAACACCAGCCCCACCCTCAGCTCAGCCCGTCGCATAAACGTCAGCAACAGCTTTGCCAGAACCAGGAGCAATAGCAGATCAAACGCCGCCGGATGAAAGCGATTGGCCACATACCAGAACGGCATGGAGCCCATCAGGGCCACACTGCCGACCACGCCCGCCCATAGTGAGGCACGGCTGGCCACCCCTGCATTCTGATCGTTCACCGGAATCACGGCCCAGACGACATCGGCCATTACCCGGAAAAAGAGCGCCACCGTGGCAGCGGCACATACCGCGCTCAGGAGATTTAACCGGTAGACGAGGGACCCCAACGGCAGTTTCCCCACCCCTTCCACCACCCAACTCCAGAGTAGATGCGAAGAGGTTCCCAGGGGATTCAGCCCCAATTCTGTCATCATCAGGCTGGCGGACTCCCCCGGGTACGCGCCCCGACTCAGCGTGGTGACATATAACACCAGGGCCATGATGCCCAGCAAGGGGCCCATTCCCACATACAACTTATTTCGTGTGTTTGCCATAGGTCCTATAGATTCGCCGATTTACCCAAAAGAGGCAAGAGTGAAGCGGGGCCGAGTTGACAGCCTGTTATGAATGCGCGATAATTCCCGGTGTAGGGAAGAAACAAGAGTTCGAGTCATGCGGTGACTCACGCATAACAGAAAGGAGGGTGCCATGAACTCGAAACACCTAGTCAAACAGGAACTCAGGAAGCCCCCAATGGTGAGGCGACCGACCCCAAAAACCTTGGCCAAAAAAGACCCGGAGAAGGTCCCCGTCGTCTGGGATAAGGTTTTCAGGGATGAATTAGCCCTGGAACGGAATATGGACCGGATGTTAGACGAAATCTCTGAAGATTTCGGCATTCGCCCCATGTGGCTGTGGGAGGAGCCTACCTCTGCAGTTTTTACACCTCAAGTCGATATCCAGGAGACCCCTCAGGCCATTCTGGTCAGGGCGGAACTTCCCGGAGTGGAGAAGGATGACCTTACGCTCCGCCTGGAAGGGGATACGTTGAGGATCCGGGGCGAAAAAGCCTCCGAGAATGAGAAGCAGTCCAAACAGTCCTATCATTTTGAACGGTTCTATGGATCGTTTGAAAGGGCCATCCCCCTTTCAACCCCTGTGGACCCTCAAAAGATCGAAGCCCGCCTGAGGAACGGGGTACTGTCCATTACGCTTCCGAAAACACACTCAGAAAGGAGGCATGAACGGAAGATTGAGGTTAAAGCGGCCTAAAAAAATGAGGCGCGGTCCGTTCCCGGGCCGCGCCTCAACAAGGATTTCGAGCTTGCCAATGGGTTAAATCAAATGCGCTTCAGCAGAAGCGAGGCATTGTGACCACCAAACCCTAGGGAATTATTCAGGCAGGCGCGGATATTAAACTCACGAGCCTGGTTGGGGACATAGTCCAGATCCAATTCCGGATCAGGGGTGGTGTAGTTCATTGTCGGAGGAACTATACCCTTCTGGAGTGCCAGGGCGCAGATGATGGTTTCCAGTCCACCGGCGGCCCCGAGCAGATGCCCGGTGACCGACTTGGTGGAGCTGACCATCACCTTTTTAGCTGAGTCACCAAAAGCCACCTTTACGGCATCCGTTTCGCTCTTATCACCCACGGGGGTACTGGTGCCGTGCGCATTGATATAATCGACCTGATCAGGCATCAAGCCGGCTTCATTCATGGCCTTCACCATGGCCCGCGCGCCGCCTTCGCCACCCGGAGAGGGGGCGGTAATGTGATTGGCGTCGCAGGTGGCCCCGTAGCCACCGACTTCAGCATAAATTTTCGCTCCGCGCTTTTTGGCGTGCTCGTACTCTTCCAAAACCACAATGCCCGCACCCTCGCCCATGACGAACCCATCGCGATCCTTGTCAAACGGACGGCTCGCATGGGTCGGATCATCATTCCGGGTGCTCATGGCGCGCATGGCGGAGAACCCGGCAATACCGAGCGGACACACGACGGCTTCGGTACCGCCTGCCAACATGATATCGGCATCCCCGTACTGGATCTGACGCGCCGCTTCACCAATGGAGTGGGTACCGCTGGCGCAAGCGGATACAACGCAGAAGTTGGCGCCTTTCAGGCCGTGCTCAATCGCCACCAGACCTGAGGCCATATTCACAATCATCATCGGAATCATAAACGGAGAGCTGCGATCGGGACCGCGGTTCAGCAACACACTGTGCTGATCCTCCATGGTGATCAAGCCACCCACCCCGGAACCCACCATACAACCGGCCCGGAAGAGATCTTCATTGGCAAACTGGATACCCGAGTCATCAACCGCCATCTTGGCGGCAGCCACGGCGTAATGACAGAACGGATCCATCCGGCGCTGCTCTTTTTTAGGAATGAACTTATCAATCTCAAACTCAACGACTTCACCGGCGATCTGTGTAGCCATGGCGGAAGCGTCGAATTTTGTGATACGGCGAATGCCAGAGGTTCCACTGATCAACCTCTGCCAGAAGACATTGAGGTCCGACCCCAACGGCGACACCATACCCAAACCCGTGATAACTACTCTTCGCTTTTCCATAGCCAACTCCTTGTAATTCATTCCGGCTCAACAACTAAGACGGAATCGGGGAGATGTTGCCATCTCCCCGATTCCACGCAACTTCAGAACTTAGGCCGTGATGCCCTTGCTCTTCAGGTACTCAATGACCCCGCCGACGGTGGTCAACTTCTCGGCATCTTCATCCGGGATTTCAGCGCCGAATTCCTCTTCGAACGCCATCACGAGTTCGACTGTGTCCAGGGAATCCGCGCCCAAATCCTCGATAAAAGAAGCTTCGGGTGTGACCTGTTCGGCATTCACGCCCAACTGTTCGACGATGATATCTTTGACTTTATCTTCAAGTGCCATGTTCATTCTCCTTCTTTTTTGTACTTACTGCATCACCATTCCACCGCAGATCGGAAGAACCTGCCCTGTCATGTACGAGGACATATCACTCGCCAGGAACAGAACCACGTTCGCCACATCCTCCGGCTGACCAAACCGTCCCATCGGGATGGCCCCCAACATCTTCGTCCGGACCTCTTCAGGTAGCGCCTCGGTCATCTTTGTCTCGATGAAACCGGGGGCAACCGCATTCACCCGCACGTTTCGCGTAGCCAGTTCCTTTGCCGCCGACTTGGTCAAGGCAATCACCCCAGCTTTTGACGCTGCGTAATTACACTGACCGGCATTGCCAATCAAGCCAATAATTGAGGCCACATTGACGATCGCGCCGGACCGTTGCTTCATCATGGGGCGGGCAACCGCCTTGGTGAAGAGGAAGGTCCCCTTCAAATTGACGGTGAGCACGGCATCCCAGTCCTCCTCCGACATGCGGATCATCAGGGTATCCTTGGTAATTCCAGCGTTATTCACAAGAATGTCAATTTTGCCGAATTCCTTAACGGCCCCGGTCACGGCGGCGTCCACGGCCTCGGCATTACCGACATTGACCTCAAAACACTTCACCTTCCGGCCCATGGCCTCGATCAAACCGACCGTTTCGGCCAGCCATTCGGCCTTCAGGTCACAGAGCGCCACATCGCACCCCTCAGAAGCCAGTTTCTTCGCAATGGCCTGCCCGATCCCCCGTGCCGCACCGGTCACTAATGCCACTTTACCTGTCATTGTCGCCATAATAACGCTCCTAACACCCTCAAGAGCGAGGGTTGTTTGAATCTCACGCTTTCAACACCGCCACGGCCTTTTCCAGTGTCGGCACATCCTGGATGCTCACCGAAGACGCATCCTTATCAATCCGCTTGATCAACCCAGCCAGAACTTTACCGGGCCCGCATTCAATATACTCGGTCACACCCATCGCCTTGAAGGTTTCGATGCTGGCCACCCACTGTACTGACGACGTGACCTGTTTCAGCATCTGGACTTTGATTTCTGCCGGGGAGCCATGCGGTTGGCCCGTGACGTTTGAAAGCACGGGAATGACAGAGGCGTGAAGCGGCACTTCGTTGAGCACCTGCTCCAGTTTGCCGGCCGCAGAGGCCATCAGAGGCGAATGAAAGGCCCCCGCCACCTGCAAGACGACCGTCTTTTTGGCACCGGCCGCCTGGGCCAGCTTCTCGGCTTCCGCTATTTTATCCTTATCCCCCGACAACACAATCTGCTCCGTCGAGTTGATGTTCGCCATCTGGACCCCGGCCGCCTCACACACTTTGACCAGTTCCGCCATGGGGAGCCCCATCACGCTGACCATTCCGCCGGGCCGCTCCGTGCAGGCATCCTGCATGGCTTTCCCGCGAACCTGAAGAATTTTAACCGCCTCCTCAAAGGAGACGACGCCCGCCGCCCATAGCGCGGTCCACTCGCCCAGACTGAGCCCCGCCGTGCCCGCTACCTGAAGGTCGGGATACAGCTTCTTAAGAGCGGTGAAACAGGCCGCACTGGTCACGAAAATAGCCGGCTGACATTTATCCGACTTGGTGATCTCCTCGATCGGGCCTTCCGCGCACAATTTGGCAAGATCATAGCCCAGTACCACGCTCGCGCGGTCAAACAGCTCTTTGCACTCAGGATAGGCCGCCGCCAGATCCTTACCCATTCCAACAAATTGAGCACCCTGCCCTGCAAACACTACGGCTCTTTTTTTCATCTTCGCGTCCCTTTCACATCTCACGTCTTACATCTCTCGTCTCACATCTTACATCTTCACAACCATGGCACCCCAGGTGAGCCCGCCGCCAAAGGCGACCAGAATCACATGGTCGCCCTTCTTGATACGCCCAGACGCCATGGCTTCATCCAGCGCCACCGGAATCGAGGCCGAGGACATGTTTCCATACTTATCCAGATTGATGAAGAATTTCTCAGGCCCCACCTCCAGGCGCGACCGGATCGCCTCGACGATACGCATATTGGCCTGATGCGGCACCACGCAGGCGATATCCGCCATGGTCAGCCCGCTTTTTTCCAGCGCACGCCGGGCCGATTCGCCCATGGCCCGCACCGCATGTTTGAAGATCTCCTTGCCTTCCATCCGCATGTAATGCAGGCGGGCTTCGACAGTCTGGGCGGACGCAGGCGTTCGACTGCCCCCCGCCGGAAGATTCAGCAAGCCACTCAATCCGCCATCGGAACCGGTCACGGCCGAGAGAATCCCTTCCCCCGTTTCGCGCGCCTGCACCACCACGGCCCCGGCGCCATCCCCGAACAGCACACAGGTCGTCCGGTCCTGCCAATCCACGATCGTGCTCATCTTTTCGGCCCCGATGACCAATGCTGTCTTGAACCGCCCGGTCAACAGATATTGGGACGCCGCATCCAGGGCGAAAAGGAACCCGGTACAGGCCGCTTCCAGTCCGACACACGTGGCGTTTTTCGCACCGATCAGTTTCTGGACGAAGCAGGCGGTATTGGGAAACGGCATATCCGGCGTAATGGTCGCCACAATGATCAGGTCAATGTCCTCGGGCTTCACCCCGGCAGACGCCATCGCCCGACGTGCCGCCTCAGCCGCCAGGTCCGACGTGGCCTGATCGTCCCGGGCGATGTGACGCTCCCGGATTCCGCTGCGGGTGACAATCCACTCATCCGTGGTGTCGACCATTTTCTCCAATTCAGCATTGGTTAGTATGCGCTCAGGGACATAGTGTCCTGTTCCAATGATCGCGGCGTGGCGTTGGGTGGTACTCATGATTTGTTACTCAACTTCCTGGCTTCTTCAATAATATGATCGTTAACATGATGCCCCACCGATTCGCAGGCGACCCGCACCGCATGATAGATCGCCGTCCGCGACGAGGATCCGTGGGTGATAATACAGATCCCGTTCACTCCCAACAACGGAGCCCCGCCAAACATCTCAGGATCCATGCGCCGCTTGATGGTCTTCAGGGCACCCCGGAGCAACAGGGCCCCCAGGATCCGGATCGGGTTGGCCTTGAACTCTTTCTTCAGCCAGGAACCGATGGCATGGGCCACACTCTCACTGGTCTTTAACACGACATTCCCGACAAATCCGTCGCAAACCACCACATCCGTCTCCCCCAGGAATAAATCATGTCCTTCGACATTCCCCCTGAAGTTAACGGGCGCCGCGCTAAGAAGCCGGAACGCCTCCTTGGTGGTCTCGTTTCCCTTGGAATCCTCGCCCCCGATGCTCATCAAGCCGACCACGGGATTCACCTGACCGAGGATTTCCCGGGCATAGACGCTCCCCATGACCGCGAATTCGGCCAGCAATGCCGGCGAGCAATCGGTATTGGCGCCCGCATCAATCAACACAATCGGACGCCCCATCGTCGGCATCACGGTGGCGATGGCCGGCCGTTGGATGCCCGTCAAGGTACGCAACTTGAGCGTGGCCGCCACCACCATGGCTCCGGTATTTCCGGCCGAAACGGCAGCATCCACCTCGCCCGCATTGATCATATCCATCATCCGGCTGATGGAATTATCCTTTTTCTTGCGAATCGCCAAAGCAGGCGTTTCCTCCATGCCGATGATTTCGGAGGCATGACGGACTACCAACTTTGAAGGAAGGGGGCCATACGCCTTAAGCTCCTGACGGATCACCTCTTCCTGGCCAACCAGGACGAGGGTCGTCAAGTCTTTCAGCTCCCGCGCCGCTTTCACGGCACCGGCCACAATCTCTTTGGGGGCAAAATCGCCCCCCATCGCATCGACGGCGATACGCATAGGCTTAGTCAGCCTTGACGCTCACCACTTGACGCCCGCGATAGTAGCCGCATGAACGGCATACCCGGTGCGGCTCCTGAGGAGCCCCGCACTGCGGACAGTTCTTGATCGTCATCACACGAGCCTTGATACATGCCCTTCGGGTACGAATCTTAGCTTTCGATTTTTTTCTTTTTGGAACTGCCATTTTTCACCTCAATATTGTCCAGACCGCTAAATGCCGTCCAACACATTTCCTTAAGCGGCTTACACCCGCACTTCGCCCGATTCAGGTTTACGCCGCACACGGGACACAACCCACGACACGATTCCTGACACACCGGGTAATTTGGAAAGGCGAGGATAATAGTTTCGCGAACCTCATCCGTCAAGTCTAGCGTCTCATGAAGATTGACGACTTCCTGCTCGTAGAAAAAGGCCCTATCCTCCACCTCTTCCACGATGATGTCCGCACAGCGCGAACACACCAACTTCACCTCGGCCCGCACCTGCCCCGTCACGAGCAATTCATGCTCGAGGCATTGGACATGCAACTCGTAGTCGATGGGTCCGGCCGCAGGAGCGTTCACATCCTCTTTAAGATCAACGACTTCCGCAGGAACCTGTCCCTCGATATCCAACCCCTCCTCGGGAATCCGCCAAGGCTCAATTTTGATAGACATGGTCACCTTCCCATCTTTTTGTCGATAAACCGCTTCACCGCCGGCGGAACAAAGGGCGTGACATCCCCGCCGCGCTCGGCAATTTCCCGCACCGTACTGGAGCTGATGTAGCTGAAGGTTTCCTTCGGCATCAGGAAAATCATTTCTATTTCGGGGGCCATTTTCCGGTTGGCCAGCGCCATCTGGAACTCGTACTCAAAGTCAGAAAAGGCGCGCAACCCCCTCAACAGGACATGAATGCCCTTGGCACGGGCGTAATTCACCAGCAGTCCATCAAAGGCATCCACCTTGACGTTTTTCATCCCCTTGACCGACGCCTTGACCATGGCCATCCGCTCCTCGGCGCTGAACACGGTTTTTTTCCGGGAGTTGACCCCCACCGCCACAATGACCTCTTCAAAAATATGGGATGCCCGTTCGATCAAATCCAGGTGGCCTAAGGTTAGCGGATCATATGACCCGGGATAGATGGCTGAATGTTTCATGATTTCCTCATTTTCCTGTAAAGCGTTACCCGCGTCCCCCCGTACACCTTTGAGGTCATGCTCTCCCAGGCAAAATGCCGGGCTTCAGCCTCTTCACGGGACTGTTCCATTACAAAAACGCCATCATCCGCCAGAAGTCCGCCCGCCGCCAGCATATTCAACAGCCGGCCCGCCCAGTTGGCCGTACCAGGCCGGTCATAGGGGGGGTCCGCGAAAATAAGGTCATAGCTCCGTGTGCCCCGCAACCCTTCAATGAACCGGAACACATCACTCCGCGTGGCCAGCCACTCCTGATCCCCGGTCTTGCCGGACAGCCCACCACACAAGGCCTCCAGATTCGACTGCAGGACAGGAAACACCTTGGCCCCGCCTTCCACCCAGTCAATACGGGCGGCACCCCGGCTCCACGCCTCCAGCCCCACGGCGCCGGTTCCGGCAAACAGGTCAAGAAAAGAGGCGCCGGGAATCCGGTCAGCCAATGAAGAGAAAACCGCCTGCCGGACCATATCCTGCGTCGGCCGCACCTCATCCCCCTTGGGCGCCTTGATCAGACGCCCCCGTAATATGCCTCCCGTTACTCTCATGCCGGGCACTATAGCCATTGATCGGCGTAGATGCAACCGCAGGAGATTCCCCCAAAAAAACTGCGGCACACCATCGGACTGGATTGGACAAAACAACCACTTGGCAGCCGCAGCGGCTCACCGGGACGGTTCGCCCTACCCAAATGCAAGTTCCGGGTAACGATCCGGCGGCGATGGCGAAGCAGGGGGATCAGGAGAAGACGGCCCGGAAAGCCCGTGGGCGCATACACGCGGGTCTCCCGATCCCGGATCATCTCCAAAACGAGCGTTTTGAAGCTTTTTCGGCGTAGATTCCTAAGAAAATCGAAATTCCAGTCCAGTTGACTGGACTGGGAAAGAGGCGATTCTTGTGCCCTGGCTCCGGTGGTTGAAAAACAAGCGGTTTAAGGCCATTTAATTATCTACCCGTTGTCCCTGCACCCCGAAGCGGGTGCCACTCCTCAGCCCGGGGAGAAACCCCGGGTTCATGTTCTCAGGCGCCCACGTTGTGGCCAAACCGTGCGAAAAAAGGCTTCGGACTCCTCCACTCAACTCGGCCTCAATGTCCGCTTTCATACAATGATTGTAGGGGTTAAATCCCCTGGCTTTAGACTTCAACCCCTTCAGGTTTGTTGATCTATTCGTCATCCTTATTACAACCCCAATCCCCCGAATGGATTTGAATTGAAGGCCGGCCTGGCGGAAGGGCGTGGACCGTTCCCCGGCCCGCGCCGTTCGCCGGGCCTGTTGGCGCCCCGGTCGGCTCCGGAACCCGGACTGGACCCGGTCCCTGCCCGGCTACCGCTTTTCGCGCTCAGGGCGATCCGCTTGCGCTGGGCGTCCACATCCTTGACCCAGACCTTGATCCGGTCCCCGGCCTGCACCACCTCGGCGGGATCGGTGATATACCGGTCGGCCAGTTCGGACACATGCACCAGGCCATCCTGATGCACGCCCACATCCACAAACGCCCCAAAGGCGGTGACATTGGTGACAATACCCATCAACTCCATACCCGGCTTGAGATCTTCGATGGCATTGACGTCATCCCGGAAGCAGGGCGCCTCAAACGTCTCTCGGGGATCGCGCCCCGGCTTCTTCAATTCCGCGATAATATCCTTCAAGGTGGGCTCCCCCACCTCGGCACTGACATATTTGCGGATCTCAATCTTGTCGGCCAGCGTGGCATTCCCCACCAACTCCTTCAGCTCTACGCCAAGATCAGCCGCCATTTTTTCAACCAGCGCATAGCGTTCCGGATGCACCGCCGAGCCATCGAGCAAATGGGCTCCGCCCCGGATCCGCAAGAACCCGGCAGCCTGCTCAAAGACCTTGGGCCCCAGACTGGGCACCTTCAACAAGGCGGCCCGGCTGGTAAAGGCACCATGCTTGTCGCGATAGGCCACAATCTTCTTGGCCAGACTGTTTCCGACCCCCGAGACCCGGGCGAGCAGAAAGGCGCTGGCCGTATTGATTTCAACCCCGACGTGATTCACACAGCTGACGACGACATCCTCAAGCTTCTGAGCCAACAGCGGCTGATGCACATCATGCTGATATTGCCCCACCCCGATAGACTTCGGATCCAGCTTCACTAATTCCGCCAGGGGGTCCTGCAACCGGCGTCCAATCGATATGGCACCACGCACGGTCAGATCCAGATCTGGGAATTCATCCCGGGCCACTTCAGAGGCGCTATAAATACTGGCCCCCGACTCATTGACCTGGATCACCATGATATTCGACAAATTGGCCTTTTTGAGGGTGTCGCGGATAAAGGCCTCGGTTTCACGCCCGCCGGTCCCGTTGCCCACGGCGATCGCGGCCGGCTGCACCTTGGCGATCAGTTTGGCCAGATCAATCCGGGCCTCCATGCCCGCGCGCTCGCCCTGGCTCAAATACAAGGTCGTATTCTCCAGGAACTTGCCGGTGGCATCCATCGCCGCCACTTTGCAGCCCGTGCGAATCCCCGGATCCACCGCGATCACCGCGCGTCCGCCCAGGGGTGACGCCAGCAACAGGCTCCGCAGGTTCTTGGCAAATATTTCCACCGCCGCCCGGTCCGCCTTCATCTTCAGGTCCACCGATACATCGGTCTCAACGCTCGGCGCAATCAGGCGCTTATAGCTATCCTCAATGGCGGTCCGCAGGTGAACGGCAAACGGGGACCGCTCATTCACCTTCATGATCTCCCCGATCCGGCGCAGCACCGGCTCGGCCTCAACGGTGAACGAGCGCTTCAAGACCCCTTCATTTTCGCCACGCCGAATCGCCAGATAGCGATGCGAGGGGATATCCACCGCCTTCTCCTTGAAGTCGTAATACTGCTCAAACTTGGTCGGTTCCTGCGTCTTCTCCTTGACCGCCTCGGACACAATCACCCCGTTGGCGGCATAATACTGGCGGCCCAATGCCCGGATATCCGCATTTTCAGAAATCAGTTCAGCCACAATGTCACGGGCACCTGACAAGGCGTCGGCCCCTGACTCGACCTTCTTTTCCACATCGATAAACGCTTCGGCCTCCTTGTCGGGATTTCCGGTGGCAGGCTGAGCCAGGATCATCAGGGCCAGCGGCTCCAGCCCCTTTTCCCGGGCGATCATCGCACGGGTCCGGCGTTTGGGCTTGAAGGGCAGATAGAGATCCTCCAGCACCGTCTTGGTGGTGCAGGCCAGAATCTTGGCCTTGAGTTCTTCGGTCAACTTCCCCTGCTCCCCGATGGAATCCAGAACGGTTTGTCGGCGCTCCTCAAGATCCTTGTAATACTGGAGCCGCTCCTGGATCTTTCCAATCTGGACTTCATCAAGATTCTCGGTCACTTCTTTGCGGTAACGGGCAATAAAGGGAATGGTCCCCCCCTCCATCAGCAACTTGGCCACAGCCAGAACCTGCCGGGGGGCGATGGCCAACTCCGCCGCCAGGCGGGGAATTGACGAGGCATCTAACGCATCATTTTGATCAACTTCAGCAACCATGGTGTTCTCCTCAAAAAAGGGGGGCATTTTTACTGATTCCCGACAGGAAGAAAGAAAAAAATTCAATCTCGGCAGAATGCCGCCCGCCAGAATTCGAAATATCGGCATTTCTTGACATCAATCCTCGCTCTCGGCAGGATATGAACTTTTTCATAAGCCGTCATATTTTTTTAAGGGAGCAGCCATGTATCGAGAAGAAACATATCTCAAGCGGTATTCCGGAAACCCCATCCTACGCCCCAACATGCTGCCGGGCGCTGAAGCCATGATGAATGGCTGCCCGTTCATCTATCGCGATAAGATCCATCTCCTGCAACCGGTCATCTGGCGCAACAAGGAGTTCACCTCGATGCACGTCTGTGACAGCGACGACGGCATTCACTTCAACATCAACCCGGAACCGTTCATTCAATTTACGCCCCAGGCCCAGGGTGAAGACAATCCCCTCTTTCATCTCGACCGCTGGGCCATCGACCCGCGGGTCACGAAGATCGGGGACACCTATTACATCATGCGGCCTGGCGATAGTTACCTGGGTACCGTCGCCCTATTGGGTTGCACCAAGGACTGGAAGACCTATGAGCACATCGAAATTGTCTCACTCCCCATGAACCGCGTCCCCTGCCTGTTCTCTGAAAAGATCGGCGGAAACTATGTCCGCCTCGACCGCCCCTCCGGCCGGCGGGAAGGCGATATCTGGATCGCCCGCTCCCCGGACCTGATTCACTGGGGTCAGTTCCGCCCCCTCCTGCGCGCCGGCTTCCACTGGAACAGCAAGAAGGTCGGACCGACTGTCCCGATCCGGACGGAACAAGGCTGGCTCGTCATCACCCACGGCGTCCAGGACTCGTGTGCCGGCTCGCGCTATTCCCTTGGCGCCATGCTTCTGGACCTGGAGAACCCCGAAAAAATCGTTGGCCAGATGAAAAGCTGGATCCTGACCCCTGACCGGGACTACGAATTTAACGGCAACGTCCCCAATGTCGTCTTCGCCTGCTCCGCACTCGCTGATGTCGCCCGCGATGAGCTGCGGGTCTATTACGGCGCCGCGGACACCTACATGTGCCTGGCGACCGGTTCGTTGAGCCAGATCATCAATGCCTGCCTGAAAGGGGAATGAGATGAAGATCGCAGTATTTGAAAGCGCCGGGTTTCTTCCCCTTCCGGAATTCACGGCAGAGGATGTCCGCCGGGTCGTGACGGCCATGAATGATTCCTGTCTGACCCTCGATGCCGCCGGGCTTGAGACCCTGCAGCGCAGCCAGATCGACACGCTGATCCTGCCATATGTCCGGGGCAACTTCTCCCCGGAGGCGCTCTCCAGCCTGATCCGGTTCCATGCAGCGGGGGGCAGTCTGTTGTTCCTGGGCGACCTGCCCAATCATGACGCCTGGTTCCCCTTACGCAACATGGAGTCCTGGCGGCTGAACCTGACCCGTTGCAATGATGGCGTCAACGTGACCGGCCTGACACCATTCGGACGCGCGATCCTGGGCGACCTGCCCGGACTGGACGTCATTGCCGGTAAAGATCTTCCGGGCCTGCGAGTCACCGCCTTTCCCCCGGATGAAACGCATTGTCTTTTCACCATCAAAAGTTATGACCATTCCACCACCTCCCACGCCGTCGTCTGCGTAGAGCGGAAACGGGAGCAATTCCTCGGAGCCAAACTGGCCGTGATCGGATTCACGGGCGGCGAATTCCGGGAAAACGTGCAGGGGGTTTACTACCGCCCCTGGACCCATAACCCCGGCCTGCTCGACCGGAATTGGGTCGGCGCCACCCCGCTCGTACAGGCCCTGCTCCGCTGGCTCGAACCGGCCCCCGTCGCCGGAGCCATCGAACTCGAACCCGTCCACACGCTGAGTGCCGGCAGCCAGGTGCGGGTTCGCATGACCACGCCCTGCGGCCACCCCGTCCTCATTGAAAGCGTCCAGTTGATCCATGGTGAGACCAGGCAGATACTGGACCTCCCCGAACTGCGCGGTCCCTTGAGCGGGACCACTTCCCGACTGGTTCAACTCCCGAAACGGCCGTTCGGCATCACCCGTTATCAGCTGGTCGCCCGCATTAACGGCCGGGATATGACCCTTGCTGAAACGAATGAATATGTGGTGCCGGATGATGCCGCCACCCACCTGGGATTCGGAGCCTCCACCTTCTGGGCCTTCCAGGGCGGAACCGTTCCCGAAGAATACCGCGCGTTCGTCCGCGAACTGCGCCGGCGCGGGTGTCAATACATCCGTGCCAATCTGCCCTGGGAAGATATTGAACCTGAAGCCGGACGCTACGACTGGACCATTCCGGACGCCCTGGCCGCGTTTGCCGCCGAGGAGGGTGTGGTCTTCTCGTTCTGGCTGTTTCCCGTCACCCGCGGCGCCGCGCTGGGGGATGGGGGTGTACCGGCCTGGACCCTGAAAGAGCCCGCCATTGACAAAGACGGTCACCCGGGCAACTTCCCCACCTTATGGAGTCCGTTCTATCGCCAGCACTATTTCGCCATGCTGGATCAACTCACCAAGCGGTACGCCCGACACCGGGGTGTGTGGCGCTTTATTCCCGATTTCGGCAATTCGGATTTTCCTTACGGCTATTACTACTACGGGAATCCGTCCACCCTGTTCGATTATTCCCCCATCGAGCGCAAGGCCTTCAGCCGTTATCTACTGGAACAGCGCGGCTATTCAATGGACCAGATCAGTGCCCTCTATGGCCGTGCCTTCACATCGCTGGAAGAGGTGCCCGTCCCTCTGGCCGACCTTGATCCCGATGCCTGGCGGGTCTATCTCGACTTCCGTGCCTGGACGATCCAGGGCGGCATTCAGGAAGCGTTCAGGGTCTGTGCGGCGAATGCACCGGACAAGGTTCCGCCCGACCTTCCCGGCCATGGCGCCGGATCGATCTCGGACCTCTCCTCTTTTTATCTGGAAGCCAAGGCCAAACACTGGCTCGAGGAGCGTAAGTTCGAGCCCCACCATGTGGCGCTCCATAACGCAGGTCCCGAATGGGGCGGCGAAGCCTGGCAGGTCGGAGGCGACTACCGGCAGTACGACGACGCGCTGTATCAATCGCTGCGGACCAACGCCAACTACTACACGATTCCCGGCCCAGACCTGGGGTTGACCGGCGACACGATCGCCCGCAACGGGTTTATCAGGCGGACCATCATGGGGGCCCAGCGGCTGGATCCTGAACTGGCCGTTATTGACCGGATTGGCTGGACCGACTGGTCCTCACTGGCCAATGTGGCTGCCCGGCTCGACCAGAGCGCCGCCTTGCTCTGCCGTAACCACCGGTTCGACTTCTCCTGCTACCGTCTGCTGACGCTTCCGCCCGATGAGCTCATGGGCCAAACGGCCACCATCGGGACGGGCGGATCCATGCTGCCCAATGATGAAGGGTGGTATTGGCTGATCAGGGAATCCGTGGAGAAGGGCCTGAATCTCCTTGTGTTCCCGAACTCATGTCAGGCGGGCCGCACCCCTATCCCCCTCACCTTCCTGCGCAAGATCCTGAAACTTGAGGATGTGACGTATGGGGAAAGCCGGCCCTGCACCATTCTCTGGCCCCCCTCGTTTGCCGGCGGACAGTCGTCCGGTCACGCCAAACCCGTTCACGCGGACGGCGAGGTGCTGGTCCGCGACACGGCGGGTCACCCGCTCCTCGTACGCCGTCCCTATGGACGTGGCTCCATCCTGCTGGCGGGTTATGACTGCGGGCCGGACTCCCCGGATGGCGCTCACCAATATGAGCGTGATGCCTGTATTGCACATCACTCGCTTAACCGGCTATGCCTGCATCTGGGGATTGTCCCGCGAAATCTCAAGACAGGGCAGCTCTATGTGGCCAAGGAAGTGGTCAGCCGGGCGGGTAAAGATTACCTGCTGATGTTCGGACACCTGCCTGGAACGGTCCGGGCCTCCGCCCAGGTCAAACTCCAAAAGCCCTCCTCCCAGGCCTATGATCTGGCCACGGGGGAACGCTTCCCCGTAACCACCGGAGTGGATGGCTGGTCCTCACTCGAATTTCCCCTCCATCACCGGGTAGGCCGGTATCTCGCCTTCCACGACTAACGCCCCCCTGATATACGCTTTTGACGGGCTTTCCATTCTGTGATAAAAAAGCAGCATGATTCCTGCCATTGATATACAAGGCTTGAGTGTTTCCTTTTCCGCGCCCACCGGAACCGTTCAGGCACTGAGCAACCTGACGATCACGGTCGCACCGGGCACCGTTTTCGGATTTCTTGGCCCTAACGGCGCGGGGAAGACGACGACGATCCATGTCCTGCTCGGGTTCCAGGAGGCCGATCAGGGCGCCGCCCGGCTTTTCGGCAAACCGGTCACCGAAACCATCGCCCGGGAAAAAATCGGCTATCTCTCTGAAAATCCGGACACCTACAATTTCCTTACCGGCCGCGAACTCCTGACCATCGCCGGGCGCCTGTTCAATCTCCCCGCCTCTGAAATCCGGACACGCGCCGATCAGCTCCTGCATGAAACCGGGCTCACCTTCGCCGCTGATCGCCGGATCGCCGGCTACTCCCGCGGCATGCGGCAGCGAATTTGTATGGCCCAGGCCCTGATCAACGACCCCGAACTCCTGATTCTGGATGAGCCCACAGGAGGACTGGACCCCCTGGGCCGCATGGACATCCGGCGGATTATTGCCGATCGCAAAAAAGCCGGGAAAACCGTTTTCTTCTCATCCCATGAATTATCCGAGGTTGAACTGGCCTGCGACCGGGTGGCGATCCTGTCACAAGGCCGGCTCATCGCCGAGGGACCGGTCAGTGAATTGGTTTCCCCGGGAGAAAATCTGGAACGCTATTTCATCAAGGCCGTCACCACGGCACACCCCGCGGAGCAGCCATGAGACAGATCTTTACATTAGCCGGAGTCGTATGGCTCGAGATGGTGCGGCGGAAAGAGCTCTCGGTGCTCCTGATTCTCCTGGCCACCCTGCTGGCCGGCCTGCTTTCCTTCGACGTCTTCGGCCTGTCCCAGGTGACCGGATACGTGAAAGACATGGGACTGCTGGCCGTCTGGGTCCTGTCGTGGATCCTGGCCATCAACACCTCGGTCCGCCAGTTGCCTCAGGAAGAACAGCGGGGCACGCTGTTTTCCCTGCTGGCCAAACCGGTCTCGCGCCTGACCCTGATCTGCGGGAAGTGGCTTGGAGCCTGGTCCATCACCTGCCTGTCCCTCGTGGGTTTCTACCTGACGGTCAGCCTGGCCGTCTGGATCAAGGGCGGCACCTTCAACCTGGCCACGCTGCTACAGGCCATCCTGCTCCATGCGGCCGCCATCGCCCTGATCACGTCCCTTGGGCTCGCGTTCTCCACCCGGCTGAACCGGGATGCCGCCACCGTGACCACCTATATCATCACCGGGGCGGGCTTCCTGCTGTTGCCCCGCATTCCCAGCATGCTGGTTGAGGCCAGGGGCATCTCCAGTTACGCGCTCTACACGGTCTACTACCTGTTCCCCCATTTCGAGTTATTTGATCTGCGCCGCCGGCTTGTTCATGACTGGGGTTCCGTTCAATGGCTCACGCTGGCCGAGATCCTCCTGTATGCGGCCTTGATGACGACGGTCTTTTTGTCACTGGCCTGGCTGGGATACCGGAAGCGGCGGTTTTCTCGCGGAGACATCCTGTGAGTTCCCGCTCCTCAGCATGGGGTGCGGGACTCCTGGTGGTCAGCGCCTGGGGGCTGGCTTTTTCGCTGGCCGCCCACCTGACGTCCACCCACTCCGAGCCGGGTCCAGCCGCAGGGCTGGCCGATTGGCTTCTGGGAGAAAGTCGGCAGGCCCTGAGCCTCAATCTCTTTAATGAAGCGGACCTGTATTTCCACAAAGGGGTGGCACACCGGGAAACCGCCATTCAGATTTCCGGCCCGTTCCATCGTTGGCAGGCGGACATCACGCCCGTACAACATGCACATGCAGAGGGTGACGCCAGCGCGGAGATCCTCCCCTGGCTCAAGCTGGCCACCCGGGCCGACCCTCATAACGTCGAGGCCTATCTGGTTGCCTCATTCTGGGCCAATACCGGCTTACACCGGCCGGATCTCGCCGGCGACATCCTGAATGAGGCCCAACGCCTGAATCCCGGCGACTATCGCATCGCGCTTGAAAAAGGACGACTGGCCATCGTGAGCCATCGTTTCGATGCCGCCATTCCGCCGCTCGAGTCCGCGCTGACACTCCAGACCCACACCCCGGCCACACCCGACCGGCTCCGTGAACTCACCCTTGACCGGGCAGAAATCCTCACATTTCTCGGCTTTCTCAAGGAGGCACACGGAGAACGAACTGAGGCGATCCACTGTTTCAGAACCGCTCTGGCGCTTTTTCCCGAGCGAATCTCCCTAAAAGAGCGGATCACCCTGCTGGAAAAGGGGCAAATGCCAAGGGAATCCGCGCAACACCAACTGGAACAGCTTACCCGGAGAACCGCTGAGGATACCTGTAAGGACGAAGACCACGCCCCTGATCACCCTGAACATATTTCCTTGTAGCGGAAGCAATCCGCGACGTGGTCGTTCACCATGCCGACTGCCTCCATGAAGGAATAACAGATGGTTGGTCCCACGAAGTTGAATCCCCGTTTCTTGAGGTCTTTGCTCATCTGGTCGGACTCCCTCGTCGTCACAGGAAGGTCCGTCATGCATTTCCAATGATTCTGGACAGGGGTGCCATCCACATAGCGCCACAGGAACGTGTCCAGTGTCCCGTATTCCTTCCGGATGGCCAGAACGCCCCGCGCATTCCGGATCGCCGCCTCAATTTTGAGGCGATTTCGCACAATGCCGGGATCATGGAGCAGCCGGTCGATGTCCTGCGGCCCGTATCCGGCAATGCGCTCGACGTTGAAGTCATGAAAGGCCTTCCGGTAGTTCTCTCTCTTCTTCAGTATCGTCAGCCAGCTCAGGCCCGCCTGGGCCCCTTCCAGAACGAGGAATTCAAACAGGCGCCGGTCATCATGAACCGGCACACCCCATTCGTCATCGTGGTACGAAACATAGATCGGATCGCCACCACACCATTCACACCGTTTCTTCATATCAGATCCATTCCCAACCGCAGTTCTGAGGCGCGCGGGGTCCACGCTCTGGTCCGGTACCGGATCATTTGCGAGCCTTGCCTGTGATTGATTCCACCCGGATCCTGAACACCTTGGTTTTGTCGATGAACGCGTCAACGTACTCAAGCCCCTCTTTGAGGTAGCCGGGCGAGTACTTTTCGAGCAACAGGACAAGGCCTTGTTTCTTCTCCTCAGCAAAAAGCTCCTCCACGAAGCCTGAGGCACTAGCACTTTCGTACTTGGTCCCGAACTTCTCGGGTAACATTTTTGTTCGGCCGACCACGCAAAACGAGACTCTCGTGTTCGCGGTGAGAATCTCGATCTTCCGGCCCTCCGGAGCACAGTGGAAGTAAATGTCGTCACCCGCCAGTGCGAAGTTCAGGGGGATACCATAAGGCACCCCATCTGGACACGCCATGGAGAGAACGCCGTATTCGGCTGATTCGAGCAGGTTTCTGGCTTCCTCGATGTTGATTGCCCTGTCGTTACGTCTCATTATTCCTCACTGAACGCATTTTTCATCAGTTTCTTTGCGTCGCCGATCTTCTGTAGTAACCGGCGTGTCACCGGTATGCGCCAAGCGTGCCGCCGCCATGTAATGAGGCTTTACCAGGTTTGAGTGGCAGATTCAATGGTGACGGCCAAGGTCGCACGCAGCCAGCTGAACTTCTCTTTCATGAAATCAAAATCAGGGCCGGACGTCACGAACCTCGCCTTTCCCTTGATCAGGAAACCGGCACCCGCTCCATGCAGCCCCTCCACCTTACTGCTCCCCAGGGTAATCAAGACATCTGGATGGCGGGCAATGTTGGCCTCCGTCTTGTGCATATATCCGGCGGGGATGAACAGCCGTTCATCTTGCGATATCCTGAGGTAACTATTCCACGTATTGACCAGATGGGGCCCATCAGGCCCTAGGGTGGCAATCGCAACCACGCCGTCCTTCTTCATGATTTCCTGCAGTTTTTCTGAGATCATCGTATCTTCCTCCTGTTGTTTGTCTTGGTATTGTACCGAACGCCCACCTTGAGTTTCGGAGCGTCAGCGACGTAAACTCCGAGGTGTTGTTCGCCGAATTTCAAATCGCCAAAACAAGTCGGATTCCGTTATCGACTTCCGCCATGACAGACGCCTCCACCTTTTTGACCTTTTCCGTCAGACACTGCTTGTCAACCGTGATCACCTGAGACACGTTGACCACGGAATCCTTGGCAAGGCCCGCATGTCGTGCCTTGATCAAGATATTGCCAGGAGCCTGGGCGAGCGCAACATTGGATGTCAGAGCCGCAACAATGACGGTGCCGATCCGGCTACGGTTGAACTCATCTGATTGAACAATAAGGACAGGTCGCCGATAGCCCGGCCCCGACCCTTCCGGTTCCCCCAGAGAAGCCCTCCAAATCTCGCCCCGGTTCATCACCATTTCTCCTTGGAAATCGATGAGGCCTGCATTCTTGCGAGCGCCGGATCAAGGTGGGAGTTTTCCTTGTCGTACAGTCGGTTGAGGCGTTCCGTCACCCCTTCGTTCCGACGCCGGGACAAGAACTCCACCAAGGCGCGCGTAAACAAGGCACTTCGGCTCAAATGGCTTTGATGCGCGAAATTCTCAGCTGCACTAAAGACGTCATCCGGTATTGATATGGCGGTTTTCATGATTCAATGGTATAACCACGGTAATACTTTCGTCAATAATCATTTCCGGGCGAACGGTCACAATCTGGCTGAGGAGCGGAGCGACGATAGCCAGAATTGTGTGGTTCGCAGTTTATAGATTCATTTATCAGGCAATTTTCAGAGTCAACCGTTTGCCAATAGCCTCGGCGAACTTCTCTAGTGTGGATAACCTGATATCCTCCGCGTGATTCTCAATCCGGGAGATGGCCGATTTCTTTGTGCTCAGGCGTGTGGCGACTTCATCCTGCGTGAGCCCCGCTTTTTCGCGAGCCGTACGAAGGACGAGTCCGATCTTAAACTGTTCGTACCCAGTTTCAAATCCGACCGCGAAAGCGGGTGACCGCTTTTTCCGCTTCTCAATGTATTTCTCTAGATCAAAACCAGGGACATACTAATTGAGGTGAGCGCCGAATTACCAAAACCAGGGACATACTAATTGAGGTGAGCGCCGAATTACCATCTCATTATTGTTGTTTTTGAAACATGACATCCTAA